>JBGPLH010000240.1:0-5399 GCA_041486365.1 Thermodesulfobacteriota bacterium
ATGAGGATGGTCGTCGCCACCGCCAGCGCCGTCGCCGCGAGGAGCTGGTTGGAGATTCCGAAGAGCGGCCAGAGGCTGTTGATCCCTCCGAGCGGATCGACGATGCCCTGATAGAGGAAGTAACCCCAGGCGCTGACCACCGCCACGCTCGCGAACCAGGCGCTGGGCGCCCAGGACGTCCTCCCGAGGGGCGCCCAGAGGTTCCCCAGCATGTCCTGCAGCATGAAGCGTCCCACCCGTGTCCCGGCGTCGAGCGTCGTCAGGATGAAGAGAGCCTCGAACATGATCGCGAAGTGGTACCACAGGGCCATCGCTTTTCCGCCCAGAACGCGCGAGAAGATATGCGCCATCCCGACGGCGAGGCACGGCGCGCCGCCCGTCCGCCCGAAGAGCGTCTCCTCCCCGATCTGCGCCGTGAGCGCCCCCATGGCCTGCGTCGTCACCGGGAAGCCCCAGGCGCTGATGGTGGCCACGGCCGCGTCCGGCGTGGCGCCCACGACACCCGGAGGGCTGTTGATCGCGAAGTAGACCCCGGGCTCGAGCACCCCCGCCGAGATCATCGCCATGATGGCGACGAAGCTCTCGAGCAGCATCCCGCCGTAGCCGATCATCCGCGCGTCGGTCTCCCGGGAGATGAGCTTCGGCGTGGTCCCGGAGGAGATCAGCGCGTGGAAGCCCGAGATCGCGCCGCAGGCGATCGTGATGAAGGCGAAAGGGAAGACCTTTCCGGCGAAGATCGGGCCGCTCCCGTCCGTGAAGCGCGTCAGCGCAGGCAGGTGCATCTCGGGGCGCAGGACGAAGATCCCCAGGGCGAGCGCGACGACGGTGCCGAGCTTCACGAAGGTCGAGAGGTAGTCCCGGGGCGCGAGGAGGAGCCACACCGGAAGCACGGAGGCGAGGAAACCGTAGAGGATGATCCCCCCCGCGAGCTGCGGCCGGCTGAAGGTGAAGAAGGCGCCCCACACGGGGTGCAGGTCCACCCAGCGCCCGAACAGCAGCGCTCCGAGAAGGAGCGCGAGCCCGATGGCCGTCGCCTCCCCGACCCTTCCGGGACGCAGGATGCGCATCCACCAGCCCACGAGCAGCGCGATGGGGATCGTCATCGCGACGGTGGAAGTTCCCCAGGGGCTCCTGAACATCGCGTTCACCACCACGAGCCCGAGCACCGCGATCAGGATGATCATGATCCCGAACACGCCCAGGAGCGCCGCGGCGCCACCCAGCGCCCCCAGCTCCTCCCGCGCCATCTGGCCCAGCGACCGGCCGTCGCGTCGCATGGAGAGCACGAGGATCGTGAGGTCCTGGACCGCGCCGCCGAGCACCACCCCGCCGATGATCCAGAGCGTCCCGGGGAGGTAGCCGAACTGCGCGGCGAGGATCGGGCCGATCAGCGGGCCGGGGCCCGCGATCGCGGCGAAGTGGTGGCCGAAGGTGACCCAGCGGTTGGTCGGGACGAAGTCGCGCCCGTCGTTGATCCGCTCCGCGGGCGTAGGCCGCCCGTCGTCCAGCGACAGGACCCGCGCGGCGATCCAGGCGCTGTAGAAGCGGAAGGCGACGGCGTAGCAGGAGAGCGCGGCTGCGAGGAGCCACAGGGCGTTGATCGATTCACCCCGCGCCACTGCGATGACGGCGATGGACAGCGCGCCGGTGATGGCGATGCCCGTCCACAGAAGACCGCGCATGAGATTCACCGGAGCGCCTCCACCCGGAACGGCAGGATACCCGCCGCTGATGCGCGCCGAGCTCCAAATTGACAGAACGCGGCGGGGCGTCGCATGATTTCCCCATGGATCCGCTCGCCCTCCACGAAAAACGGATCGCCGTCGATGCGATGGGGGGCGACCTCGCGCCGGAGGCGGTGGTGAAGGGGGTCGTGCTCGCGCTCTCGGAGGCCGAGGGTTTCCACTGCCTGCTCGTGGGGGACCGGGCCCGGATCACCGCCCTGCTCGCCCGCCATCCTCATCCGCGAAGCCGCGTCGAGATCGTTCATGCGGAGGAGGTGATCGGCATGGACGAGTCCCCCAAGGAGGCCGTCCTGCGCAAGCCCCGCGCCTCCATCCTCGTGGCCGCCGGGATGCTCGGCCGCGACGAGGCGGACGCCCTCGTGAGCGCGGGTAACACGGGCGCCATCGTGCTGGCCTCGGCGCGGCACCTCCCGGTGGTGCCCGGGACCTCGCGCGCCGGGCTCGCCGCGCTGATCCCCGCCCGCCGGCGGGAGGCCGGCGATCTCGGCTTCGTGCTCCTGATCGACGTCGGGGCCACGGTGCACGCTACCTCCCAGCAGCTCGCCCATTTTGCGACCCTGGGCACCGCCTACCTGCGGGCGGCGCTCGGCGTCGCCTCTCCGCGCGTCGCGCTGCTCAATATCGGCGAGGAGGCCACGAAGGGGGACGCCATGCTGCGCGAGGCCTACCAGATCCTCTCCCGCATGAAAGAGATCCGCTTCGTCGGCAACGTGGAGGGGAAGGACATTCCGTCGGGCGGCGCCGACGTGGTCGTGTGCGAGGGGTTCACCGGGAACGTGATCCTCAAGATGGTCGAAGGGGTCGCCGCCGCGGCCTTCGATCTCACCCGGGAGGTGAGCAAGCGCCGCCTGCTGTGGCGCTTGGGCGTCGGCCTCCTGGGCCCGGCGCTGCGCGCCATCGCGAGGAAGACCGACTTCGCCGAGTACGGCGGCGCGCCGATCCTCGGCTTCTCCAGGCTCGTGATAAAGGCCCACGGCCGCAGCGACGCGCGCGCGATCCGGAGCGCCGTCCTCGTGGCCCACCGGGCCCTCGAGAACGATCTGCTCGGGCGAATCGCCGGCGGGATCACCCGCGTCAACGAAACCTTCTTCGCGAGCGCCTCGGGCACGGGCTGACGCCGGACGAAGGTCACGCTCCCGTGTCGACGAGGACGGCGTTCCCCTCGACCTTCACGGCGAAGGTCTGGATTCGGGTCTTCGGATTCGTGTGGCACTCGCCGCTCGTGACATCGAACTCCCAGCCGTGCCAGGGGCAGCTCAGGACGGTCCCCTCCAGGAGGCCGTCGGCGAGCGGGCCGCCGCGGTGCGGGCAGGCGTTCTGCGTGCCGTAGAACCTCCCCTCGCAGTTGAACACCGCGATCTGCTTCCCGCCGGCCTCGACGATGAGGCCCTGGCCGCTCGGGATCGATTCCGTCTCCGCCACTTTCTCGAAACCCATCGATCCGGCTCTCCTCACAGAAGCGCCGGCTGGATGGGCCAGGCGCCCTCCAGCCGGAGCAGGTGTTCCTTCCGCCAGAGCCCGGCGGCGAAACCACCGAGGGCCCCCCCTGCGCGCAGGACCCGGTGGCAGGGAATGGCGATCATGATCGGATTCGCCCCGTTCGCCGACCCGACCGCCCGGGACGCGCCGGGTGGGAGCCCAAGACCGCGCGCGAGGGACCCGTAGGTCGTGGTGACCCCGTAGGGAATCTTCCGGAGCGCATCCCAGACGGCGCGCTGGAAGGCCGTGCCCCAGGCGGGCTCCATCGCCAGATCGAAGTCCCGCAGGCCCCCCGTGAAGTAGCGCTCATAGGCCCGAGCCGCCCCGTCGAGCGATCCCCCGTCGGGAACCAGCTCGACACCGTGCGCCCGGGCCCAGACCCGCGCCTCGCCATCGCCTTCGATCAGGCGCGCTCCGGAGAGTCCCCGCTCCGTGCCCGCCAGCAGGATCCGTCCGATCGGCGTCTCGATCACGCGACTTTCGAGCTTCACAGCAGCCGCTCCTGCCCTCCCGCGGCGGGCTCCTGACGTCCGAAGTGCGCGTAGGCCCGCGGGGTGGCCACGCGGCCGCGCGGCGTGCGGTTCAGATACCCCTCCTGGATCAGGTAGGGCTCGTACACGTCCTCGAGGGTGTCCTTCTCCTCCGCGATGGCCGCCGACAGCGTCTCGATGCCGACGGGACCGCCGCCGAACTTGTCGATGATCGTGAGGAGAATCTTCCGATCCATGGGATCGAAGCCAACCACGTCCACGTCGAGCATCTCGAGGGCGCGGTGCGCGATCTCCCGGTCGATGCGCCCCTTCGCCTTCACCTGCGCGTAGTCACGCACGCGCCGGAGCAGCCGGTTCGCAATCCGCGGCGTCCCCCGGGCCCGCCGGGCGATTTCCGCCGCGCCCCCGCCGTCCGTTTCGACCCCCAGTATCCGCGCGGAGCGCAGCACGATCTCCCGTAGGTCGTCCTCTGTGTAGTAATCGAGGCGGAAGAGAAGTCCGAAGCGGCCATGGAGCGGAGACGTGAGGAGCCCGGCGCGCGTGGTCGCACCCACGAGGGTGAAGCGCGGGAGCGGAAGCTTGATCGAGCGCGCCCCGGGCCCCTGCCCCACGAGGATGTCCAGCTCGAAATCCTCCAGGGCCGGGTAGAGGACCTCCGCAACGACGGGGCTCATCCGGTGGATCTCGTCGATGAAGAGGACCTCGCGCACATCGAGATTCGAGAGGATCGCGGCCACGTCACCGGCGCGCTCGAGGATGGGGCCGGAGGAGGTCTGGAGCCCCACGCCCAGCTCCCGCGCGATGAGCGAGGCCAGCGTCGTCTTTCCCAGCCCGGGCGGCCCTGACAGAAGCACGTGGTCGAGCGCCTCCCCGCGCCGCCGGGCGGCGTCGATGGCGACGGCGAGGTTCTCCTTGATCCGCATCTGCCCGACGAACTCGGAGAGCGCCTGCGGCCGGAGCGTCGCGTCGAAGCGCGCGTCGTCCTCGAGGCGCTCGGGTGAGGTCTCGATCACGTCGCGTCGCGGCGCCCGGTCCTCTTCGGTTGCTCTCGCCAAGGAGAATCCCTCCCTCTCACGGGCCCGCGCCGGGTGCGGTCAGGCCAGCCCCGCAAGGCGCCGCAGGCTCTCCCGCAGCAGCGTCTCGATGGGCGCGCCCGGCATGGCATCCTTCACCGCGGCCAGCGCCCTCTCGGCCTGTGCCGGACGGTAGCCCAGGTTGGTCAGAGCCGAGAGCACGTCGTCGTCCTCCGCCGCGGCTCGGGCGCGCGATGCGGCGCGCGCGCTCGGCACCGATACCTCGAGCTTCAGCATCCTGTCGCGCAGATCGATGATGAGCCGCTCCGCGGTCTTCTTGCCGACGCCCGGCACCGCCACGATGGGCGCCGTCTTCCCCTCCACGATCGACCGCACGACGTCGGGCGCCGAGAGTCCGGAGAGGAGGTTCAGTGCCACCTTCGGACCCACGCCGGAGACCCCGATCAGCAGACGGAACACGTCCCGTTCCAGCGCCGTGAGAAAGCCGAACAGGATGAAGGCGTCCTCCCGCACGTGGGTATGGGTGAGAAGCTCGACCGTCTCCCCTTCTTCCGGAAGCTCCGTGAAGGTGGACAGCGGCACGCTCACCTCGTAGCCCACCCCTCCGACATCCACGAGGATCCGTTCGGTGCTCTTGGCCGCCAGGCGAC
>JBGPLH010000241.1:0-5374 GCA_041486365.1 Thermodesulfobacteriota bacterium
CAAGAATCCGCGCGCCGGAGGTCGTCGACGGCATCAAGCAGGCGCCGATCGAAGGCACGAGCTTCGCCTACACCTTCGACGCGGAGAACGCCAAAGAGCCGTCGCGCCACACGACCCAGTACTTCGAGATGATGGGCCAGTGGGCCCTGTATCACGAGGGATGGATGTTGAGTACCGAGGTGAACCGCGCTCCGTGGGAGGCTTTCGGCGCGGCCAATCCCGACCCGCTCAACAACCAGGTCCTCGAACTCTACGACCTGAATAAGGACTTCAGCCAGTCCCAGAACATCGCCGAGAAATTTCCCGACAAGGTGAAGGAGATGAAGGCGATGTTCATCGCGGAAGCCCGCAAGTATCAGGTCTTCCCGATGGACGCCTCGGTGGCTGCGCGCATCGTCGCACCGCGGCCGAACATCACCGCCGGCCGCACCGAGTTCGTGTACACGCGCCCGATGGTCGGCCTGCCGCAGGGCGATTCGCCTTCCATCCTCAACAGCTCCTACACCATCACCGCGGACATCGAAGTCCCGGCAGGCGGCGCGGAGGGCATGATCCTAACGTCGGGCGGCCGGTTTGCCGGCTACGGCTTCTACCTGCTCAAGGGCAAGCCGGTGTTCCTTTGGAACCTCATCGACATGAATCGCATCAAGTGGGAAGGCCCTGACGCTCTCACACCCGGCAAACACACCCTCGAGTTCGACTTCAAATACGACGGCCTCGGCGTCGGCACGCTCCTGTTCAACAACATGAGCGGCCTTGGCCGTCCCGGCACCGGCACGCTCAAGGTGGACGGCAAAGTCGTGGCCACCGAAACGATGCCGCACACGCTGCCCATGATCCTGCAATGGGACGAGAGCTTCGACATCGGCTCGGACACGCTGACCGGTGTGAACGACGCCGACTACCAGCCACCGTTCGCCCTGACCGCCAAGCTCGACAAGCTGACGATCAAGGTGGACCGCCCGCAGTTGTCGCCCGAGGACATCAAGAAACTCGAACAGGCCACGCAGAACAACAAGGCGAGCGAGTAGCGCGGGCGCCCGCCACGACGGATCCGATCGCCCCTCCCGGGAACGGGGCCCCGGGAGGGCGGTTGGCTTCCGGCCGGGGCGAAGCAATGAACCCCCATCGCCGCCGCCGCGGCGCAGGAGTTTCGAAATGAAAGGGGAACCGGTTCACCTTCTCGCGACGGCAGCGATGCTCGGTGCCCTGCTGCTCGCCGGCTGCACGACGGTCCAGACGACGTACGAGGACACGGGCGAAGCGCTCCCGAGGCCCGACATGGTCGTCGTGTACAACTTCGCCGGCTCCGCCGGCGAGGTGAAGATGGATTCGAGCGTCATGGCGAACCTGAGCGGCCGCATGGACGAGACGCCCCTCGCCGAGGAGCAGATCCAGCTCGGCCACCAGGTGGCCGACGCGCTCGCCGCGAAGCTGGTCCAGCAGATCCAGGCGATGGGTCTGCCGGCCATGCGCGCCGGAGAATCGCTCCCCGACGTGGACCGGATCGTGATGATCGAGGGACAGTTCCTCTCGATCAGCCAGGGGAATCGCACGGAGCGGGTCGTGATCGGCCTGGGCGCGGGCAGGTCTTCCGTGAAGCTGAACTCGGAGGTCTACGGTCGGACGAGAGAGGGTCGGCGCCTGCTCCAGTCGCTCACGGTGGACGCGGCCGGTTCGATGCAGCCCGGGATGGCCGAGACGATGGGTGTCGGCGCCGCGGCGGGCAACCTGGCCGTGTCCGCCGCCGCGAGCGGCGCGGGCCAGGTCGGGTCCGAAGCCTTCGGACAGACGGTCGAGGCCGACGCGAAGCGCGGCGCTGCCAAGCTCGCGGAGCAGATTGGCACTTACTTCGAGCAGCAGGGCTGGATCCCCCCCGGCTCCGTCAAGCCGGACCTCGTTCCCTAGCCCGTGGCGCGCGGGGCGGCGTTCGCGAGCCTGGTCCTAGTCGCCGCGGCCCTCGCATGCGGCCGTGGGGACGAGACGGCTGGAAAGATCGGGAAATCCGCGCCGGAGAGCCCGCCGACCTTCGTCGGCCGGAGCGCATGCGCCGTCTGCCACAAGGCGGAAGCCGCGGCCTGGCGAATCTCCGATCACGCGCGCGCCATGGAGAAGGCCACGCCCCCGAGCGTCCTCGGCGACTTCCAGGGCGCGCGATTCAACGGGCACGGTGGCGTCACCTCCACCTTCACCACCCGCGATGAGAAATTCTTCGTCCGTACCGAAGGCCCCGACGGCAAGCCGGGTGACTTCGGTATCGCCTACACCTTCGGCGTCGATCCCCTCCAGCAATATCTGATCCCGTTCCCCGGCGGCCGCTACCAGGCTTTCGGCGTCGCGTGGGACACGCGTCCAAGGGACAAGGGCGGGCAGCGATGGTTCGACCTCCACCCCGGCGAGAAACTCACGCCGCCCGATCCCCTGCACTGGACGGGTCGCGAGCAGACCTGGAACTACCAGTGCGCCGAGTGCCACTCGACGGATCTGCGGAAGAACTATGATCTCGCGAAGGACCGCTACCACACGACGTGGGCCGAGATCGACGTTTCCTGCGAGGCGTGCCACGGACCCGGCTCCGCCCACGTCTCCTGGGCCCGGGCGCGGAAGGAAGGCGCCCCAACCTCTTATAAGGACTCAAAGGGGCTCGTCACGCGCCTGGCTCGCGCCGAGGGGTCCTGGACTCTTCGGGACAAGAAACGCGGCATCGCGGAGTGGTCGGGCGCACCGCGAACGACCGCCCAGCTCGACGTCTGCGCCCGCTGCCACGCGCGCCGCCGTCCCATCGTGGATCCCTATCCCCCCGGCCGCCCGTTCCTCGACACGCACGCGCCCGCCCTGCTCGAAGCCGGTCTCTATCACGCCGACGGCCAGATCCTGGGCGAGGTGTACGAGTACGGCTCGTTCATCCAGAGCCGCATGTTCCGCGCGGGCGTGGCCTGCTCGGACTGCCACGATCCCCACGCGCTCGCGCTTCGCAAACCGGGCAACGCCCTGTGCGGCCAGTGCCACCTTCCTGCGAAGTTCGACGTGCCCGCTCACCATCATCACCCGGAGGGCTCGGAGGCCGCGCGCTGCGTGTCCTGCCACATGCCGGCGCGCACGTACATGGTGGTCGACCCGCGGCGCGATCATTCCTTTCGTGTCCCCCGTCCCGATCTCTCCGCGGAGATCGGAACGCCCAACGCGTGCACCGGCTGCCACGGGGATCGCTCGCCGAGGTGGGCGGCCGGGAAGATTGGCGCCTGGTACGGTCCGCCATCGAACGCGCGGAGGCCCGCGTTCGCCGCCGCCATCGACGCGGGCCGCCGGGGACGCGTGAGCGCGGAGAAGGACCTCGCCGCGCTCGCGATCGATCCCGAGCAGCCCGGGATCGCCCGGGCCACCGCACTCTCGCTCCTCCCGGAGTATCTGACCCCGGCGTCGCTCCCCGCCCTGGAGGCCGCCCTCGGGGACCGTGATCCGCTCGTCCGCGCGTCGTCGCTCACCGCGATCGAGGCCCTTCCGATCGAGCAACGCCCGCGCCTGGCATCTCCCGCGCTCCGCGATCCCGTGCTTCTCGTCCGTCTGGCCGCGGCGCGCGCACTGGCCGGCGCGCCGCGCGGCACCCTCACGACCCGGGGACAATCCGATCTCGATCGCGCGCTTCAGGAGCTGATCGCCTCCGAGAGGGTGAGCGACGAGCGCCCCGAATCGCACGTGAATCTGGCCATTCTCTACGCGCAGCTCGGGCGCTCCGCCGACGCGGAGGCAGAGCTTCGCACCGCGCTCAGGCTCGATCCGCGCTTCGTCCCGGCGATGGTGAACCTCGCGGACCTCTACCGCGCCCAGGGACGCGAGACGGACGCGGAGCGGCAACTCCAGGAAGCGATCCGGATCGCGCCGGACAACGCGGAGGCGCTGCACGCGCTGGGCCTCCTGCGCGTGCGGCAGGGAAGGCGCGAGGATGGCGTGGCCCTGCTGCGCCGGGCCTCGGCGATGCGACCCGAGAGCGCACGATTTGCCTACGTGTATGCGGTGGGGCTGGACTCGACGGGCGATCGGGCCGGGGCGATCAGGGTCCTGGAGGAGGCCCACCGGAAGAGGCCGGCAGAGCGGGAGGTGCTGTCCGCGCTCGTGAGTTACGAGCAGGCGCGGGGGGACCGGAGAGCCGCGCTGACTTACGCGGAGCAGCTCCTGAAACTGTCGCCCGGCGACCCGCAGGTGCGGGCGCTCATCGAGTCGCTTCGTCGGGAGATGGGAGCGCGCTGACGAACGCCGGAGGAGCGCTTCGGTACGGAGCGCCTCAGATCCATCCCTTGCGAAAGAGCGCCCGTTTCACGACGTGCGTCAGCACGCAGTAGCAAACGAGCGTCAGCGTCAGGATGGGCCAGTAGAGGGGGGGGAGGGGAACGAAACCGAGCGACGAGGCGATGGGGGAGTACGGGAGCCATGCGCCCGCGGCCATGATGACGGCCGAGGTCAGGATCAGCGCCCAGTTGGCGCGGCTCTCGAAGAAGGGGATGCGGTTCGTGCGGATGATGTGGATGATCAGCGTCTGCGTCATGAGCGACTCGACGAACCAGCCCGTGTGGAACAGCGGCGCGCGGGCCGGGTCCCAGCAGTGGAAAACGTAGAGCATGACGAAGTAGGTCGTGTAGTCGAAGATCGAGCTGATCGGGCCGATGAAGAGGATGAACCGGCGTATCTCGTCGATCGACCAGGGGCGTGGCCGGGCGATCTGCTCGGGATCGACGTTATCGGTCGGGATCGGGATCTGCGAGAAGTCGTAGAACAGGTTGTTGGTGAGCACCTGGATGGGCGCCATGGGCAGGAAGGGGAGGAAGGCGCTGGCGCCGAGCACGCTGAACATGTTCCCGAAGTTGGAGCTGGCGCCCATCCGGATGTACTTCAGGATGTTCGCGAACACCTTCCGCCCTTCCATCACGCCGTCCCCGAGTACCATCAGGCTCTTCTCGAGCAGGATGATGTCCGCCGACTCCTTGGCGATGTCCACCGCGCCGTCCACGGAGACCCCCACGTCGGCCGCGCGAAGGCCCGGCGCGTCGTTGATCCCGTCGCCCATGAAGCCGACGACGTGGCCCCGCGCCTGCAGCGCCCGGATGACGCGCTCCTTGTGGGCGGGAGACAGCCGCGCCAGCAAGGTGGCCTTCTCCGCGGCCGGCCCCAGCTCGCCGTCGGACATCGCCTCGACCTGGCTTCCGAGAAGCACCGTCTCGACGGGAAGCCCCACCTCCCGGCACACCTTCCGGCTCACCAGATCGTTGTCGCCCGTGAGCACCTTCACGTCCACGCCGCGATCACGCAGGGCCTGAATGGCGGCGGAAGCGGTCTCCTTCGGCGGATCGAGAAAGGCGACGTAGCCCTTGAGCACCAG
>JBGPLH010000242.1:0-5344 GCA_041486365.1 Thermodesulfobacteriota bacterium
CCCTGGCAGGCGCCCTGTCCGGCGCTGCAGGCGTCACCCAGATCGGTGAACGTCTCGTCGATCTGAGTATCGCCGTCGTTGTCGATCCCGTCGCACTTCTCGGCCTCCTGGCAGGACGCGTCCGCGATGTCGGTGAAGCCATCGCAGTCGTTGTCCAGGCCGTCCGCGCACTTGGGGCCGCCGATGGGTCCTTCCGCGACCGGGCCGCCCGGCGAGACGCTGCACTTGGTCATCGTCTGGTCGGCCGGATTGCAGATCGTGACGCCGGTCTTCTGGCAGATCCCCGTGCCCACCGTGCAGGGCGCGCCGAGGGTGAAGCCGTTGTCGGCGACCGTGTCGTTGTCGTCATCAAGGCCGTTGCACTTCTCCGGCGCCGTACACGCAGGGTCCGCCACGTCGATGGCCAGATCGCAGTCGTTGTCCACCGTGTCGTAGCAGCTCTGGTCATACATCGGCCCTTCCTTCTCGGCCGTGTTGAGGGGTCCGTTGGCCTGGCATTGCGTACCGGAGCCGTCGGCCTTGCAGATCTTCAGACCCGCCGTCTGGCAGGTGCCGAAGCCGTTGGTGTTGGACACGTTGCAGGCGGCGCCGACGTCGAAGCCCTCGTTGTTGACGCCACTGCAGTTGTTGTCCGTGGAGTCGCACTTCTCGGCCGCGCCCGGGTTGACGGCGGCGTTGCCGTCGTCGCAGTCAAGCTCCGGGTGCGTGCAGCCGGCGTTGGCCGGGCTCCCGTAGCCGTCGCCGTCGCCGTCGGTGCAGGCCACGGCCCAGGCGGGACACGGAAGCAGGAACGAGGGAGCCGCGAGGGCGAGCGTCGCGGCGACGAGCAGGGCGGCCGTGGCGAAAGCGGACCTGGGAATCGAAGTGAAGCGTTTCATGACTGACTCCTCACGATCGCCGCGACAAGGGACGCGGCCTAACGTTGGCGTTCCGCGTGATGCCCGAACGCGGATGCGGTTACTTTCGACTCCCCCTCCTGCATGCCCGCCGGGCACCGGCCCGGCGGTGACTCAGTTCCTTGGCCTGCGCGCCGAGACGAGCACGTACTCCATCCCGAGCGTGAGGTAGCGCCGGTAGATATCCGCGGTGCGTCGTCGATCCAGCCCCTCGCCCGGATCCTTGCGCGCGGCGACAGACTCAAGGTGGCGGATCAGAGGGGGGATGGTGCGGTCCGTGATCGACTCGACGCGAATCGACTCGAAGCCGCACTCCCGGAGATGCTCCGTGTAGACGTCCTCGTCGTGGATATTCGCGGGCACCACGTGCTGCCCGTACTCGCCCATCTTCACGCCGGCCATCACTTTTTCGCTATCCATGCCCTTGCGGATGATGAGATCGGCGAGGCCCAGGCCGCCCCCGGGCGCGAGCACCCGGAAGGCCTCCTCGAGGAACTTCTTCCGGGTGTCGAAATGCATGACGCACTCGATTCCGATCACGCGATCAAAGGACGCCGGGGTGAAATCGAGCTGGGTCGCGTCGCCGAAGCGGATCTCGACGACGTCACCGAGGCCGCTGTCTTTCACGTACTGCCGGGCCGATTCGAGGCGGATCTCCGTGATGTCAATGCCGATCACCGACGCCGGCCGGAGGGTCCGCGCGTAGTGCACGGCGCTCGCGCCGTAGCCGGAGCCGACCTCGAGCACCCGGTCCCCGGCCCTCATCCCGGCGGCGCCGGTGACGAGGTCGGTCATCGCCTCGCAGGCCTCGTCGATCGTCATCCCCTCGCGCGTCCAGTAGCCGTAGTTCGCGAAGGGCCTGTCCCCGAAGACGTCCCAGCGCGTCTGGTGCCGCTGGGTGTACAGCTCCGCGATTCCCCTCGCCTTGTCCGACAGCATGATTGCGCTCCTCGTCGTTTCTGGTTCGTTGCGGCCCGGCTGGGTTCCGGCAGGGGACGCGCCCGTGTCGCCGGTCCGCGGCCGGCGGGAGGGAGGGGCGGTGCCCCCTCAGGCCCCGGCCCTGCGAGCGGAGATGATCGCGTACTCCAGCCCCAGGTCGAGGTACCGCCGGTAGATCTGGGCGGCGAGCTTGCGCCGCGCCCCCCGCTCGTCCGGCGTCTCGAGCGCCAGGCGATCGAGAAGGACGACGAGGTGGGGAAGGGTCTGCGCCGTGATGGACTCGATCATCGGGTTATCGAAGCCCGAGGCCCGCAGATGATCGGCGTAGACGTCCTCGTCGTACACGTTCTCCGGCACGTCGAGGCTTCCATCCGAGCCGATCGGGAAATGGACCTCCCGGACGTAGGCCTCCGGGTCGGCCCCCTTGCGCAGGATGATGTCGGCGAGCCCGAGCCCGCCGCCGGGCGCGAGTACGCGCGCCGCCTCCCGCAGGAAGTCGACGCGGGTGTTGAAGTGCAGGGCGCACTCGATCCCGATAACGCGATCGAAGGAGCCGTCCGGGAAATCGAGCTTCGTCGCATCCCCGAGCTGGAGCCGGATCCTGTCGGCCAGGTCGTTTTTCGCCACGTACGCGCGCCCCTGCTCGATCCGCACGTCGGTTACGTCGATGCCGGTGACGGCGGCCGGAGAGAAGAGCCGCGTATAGTGCACCGCCGAGGCGCCATAGCCGCAGCCCACTTCGAGCACCCGGTCCCCGGGCGAGACGCCGGCGGCGCGCGCGATCCGCTCGGCCATCGCGTCCTGGGCCTCCACCAGCGTCATCCCCTCCCGCGTCCAGTACCCGTAGTTGCCGTAGGGCTTCTCCTCGCGCAGGCCCCAGCCGGCGTAGTGTCGCTCGGCGTAGAGCTGGGCAATTCCCTGGGTCTTCCGCGAGAACATGGTCTGGCTCCTGACGTGCAGTGGGGCGGCCGCGCCGCCGTGATCCGCCCCGGGCGAACGCCCGGGTGCGGGTGCGTCACGCGTTCCGGGGTTTCCTTGCCGATACCAGCACGTACTCGAGCCCAAGGCGCAGGTAGTCCCGGATGATCTGAGCCGCGCGGATCCTTCGCGGGGCGAATTTGTCCCCGGACTTCGCCGCGACTCCCTCGAGGTGGGCGACGAAGTGGGGAAAGGTGTGCTCCGTGATCACGTCGACGCGCTCGTCGGCGAACCCGCACTTGCGCAGGATCTCCGCGTACACGTCGGCGTCGTAGACGTTCTCCACCACGTCGAGCCTGCCGTCGGACCCGACGGGGAAGTGGACCTTCTCGAGGAACTCGCCCCGGTCGGCCCCACGGCGGATCACGATGTCGGCCAGGCCCAGCCCGCCGCCGGGCACCAGGACCCGCGCGGCCTCCCGAAAGAAGTCCTCCCGGGTGTCGAAGTGGAGCGCACACTCGATCCCGACGACGCGCTCGAAGGAGGCATCCGGGAAATCGAGATGGGTCGCGTCGCCCAGTCCGAAAGCGATCATATCCGAGAGGCCGCAGGTCGCCGCGTACTCGCGGGCGCTCTGGACCCGCAACTCCGTGATGTCCAGGCCGACCACGCGGGAGGGTCGAAGGAGGCGCGTATAGTGCACCGTTCCCGCGCCATAGCCGCAGCCTACCTCGAGCACCCGATCGCCGGGCCCGATGCCGGCCGCTGTCGCCACCTGTTCGGTCAGGGTGTCGCAGGCCTCGTCGATCGTCACGCCCATGCGGGACCAGTAGCCGTAGTTGGCGTAGGGCTTTTCGCCGAAGAGCCCCTCGCGCGCGGCATGCCGCTGGGTGTAGACCTCGCCGATGCCGCGAGTCCTCTCCGAGTACATAGATGGTCTCCTAACGGATGGGGTGTTGCTCGAAAAACTCCCACAGGAGCTGCGTCGCCGAAATATCCCGGTTGATCGGCCCCAGCATCGAGTCCATGGGCATGCTTCGTGCCCCCGGCCAGGTGTGCCCCCCTCCCTTGATCTCCCACAGCACCACCTCGGAGCCATTGCGCCCGCCACCGTAGAAGTACCCGGTCGCCGCACCCCGGACGACCGTGCGGGTTGGCACCGAGGAGGCTCCGATGAGCCCCGTCCAGATCTTCACCGTCTCCTCCACGCCGCGGAAGACGGTCTTCTGGATCCTGCCCGGGAACGCCTTCTCCCCCGTGCCCCCCTTGAAGGGCTCGTAGGGGTCCCCGGTTCCGTGGAAGTGCATCACGGAGACCGGCCGCGAGGGAGCGCACTGGATGTTGGTGGGCAGCGTACCCGCTACCGGCCCGATCGCGGCGATCCGGTCGGGCATCTCGCAGGCGAGGCGATAGCTCATCATGGCCCCGTTCGAGTAGCCGGTGGAGTACACCCGTTTGGGATCGACGCAGAAGGACCGGCCCAGCTCGTCCAGCATCGCGCGCGTGAAGCCGACGTCGTCCACGTTGTGCTTCATGGCGTAGCCGCAGCAGCTCCCCGCGTTGAAGGTGAGGAGCTTGCGGGGCAGGATCCCGGTGCCGTAGGGGTAGACCGTGATGAAACCCTTCTGATCGGCGAGCGGGTCGAAGCCGAGCCAGGACCGGCTGTTGATCGCGCTCGCGCCGCCGCCGTGGAAGAACATCACCACCGGGGTGGGGCGGGCCGCCGTGTATCCCGGCGGGACGTGCACGATGTACCGGCGCTTCCGGCCGCCGTACTCCATTTCGCGGAAATAATCGCCGGGCCCGTAGGGCGACTCCCCGCAGGAAGCCGGGATCGTCCGGATGTCCTTCAGTGCCCGCTCCTTGGCCAGCGCGCATCCCACGGGGAGCGGCAGGCTTCCCAGGAGACCGGCCACCAATCCAATCCGTCGCATCAGCATCGTCAGCATCTCCCCCCCCGTGTTCAGGTGCCCGATTCCGTCCCGTTTGACCCTGTCCCGTTCGATTCCGTCCCGCCGGATCCCGCGGCGCCATTGCCGGTCTTCAGTTCCGCCTCGAAGCGATCGAGTGTCTCGATCTCGGCGAGCGTGTCCTCCAGCATCGCCTGGAGCCAGTCCGCCTTGAACTCCAGCCACTGCTTCTGCCGCGCGCGCTCCTCCCGGTCGGGCGAGATGGCGAAACGCACGGGCGTGCCGGGTTTGCGCGGAGCCAGCTCCTGCAGCCCCTGGATCGCCTGGAGCGCCTGCATCTGCTTGAGCAGCCCCGCGAGCCGGAGCCCTTCGAGCGAGTATCGCTGCTCGCCGCGGCGTCCCTTCTCGTTCTCCTCCCGTTTCTTCACCAGCCGCTGGAAGAGCGAGCGGCGATCGGCGGGGGGTGTCCTGGGTGTATCCATCATGTCTCCTTCAGGGGGCGCCGCCCCCGTTCCCGGAATGAAAAGCGAGGCCATCGGCGGGGGCGACGCCAAAAGCGAGCCCGAGGGCGTAGGAGTCGAGCGCGTTTCGAATATCACCCCGTTCAGCCTGCAGGTGCCCGAGCTGCGCCTGGGCGTCGTGCAGTTGCGGGTTCAGGCGCAGCGCCTCTCGATAGCAGAG
>JBGPLH010000243.1:0-5338 GCA_041486365.1 Thermodesulfobacteriota bacterium
CAAGCCTGGGCTCGGGCGCCGTGGGTCCGGGCGTGGTTCCGGCGAGCACGAATACGGGCCTGGAGGGATCCGCGGGGGGCGACGTGATCGGATGGCCGCCGTCAATCCACCAGCGCTGGGCGCCGCCCCGCCCCGCCATGCGGAGCGCGTAGACGCCGCCGACCGGGACGCGGACGATGTAGGTGGCGGTCGCCTCTTTGCCTCCCGCGCGCAAGAGGCGCAGGCGAGGATCGGCAGCGTCCGGCTCGACGCGCGCGGCGGCGGGGATGGGCTTCACGGCCGTCCCCTCGATCCGGATCGGCGGAAGGGGATCGCCGGCAAGAAACTGGACGTAGTCGGAATCGGATGCGCCGGCGGGGACGGCCTGGTCCTCGACGCCCAGCGCAAGCACGATGCGGCGCGCCCAGGCGCCCTGCGTGATCGTCTGGGCGCCGGCGGGGGCGGCGGCGCAGAGGATCGCCAGGATCGTGCCCGCCAGAAAACGGCCGGCGTGACTGCTTTTCATCGAGAGTCCTCCCGTTCCGGCTCGTGCATGCCCCGGACCATGGCCTCGATCTCGCTGCGGCTGAAGCGCCACTGCTTGCCGATCTTGCGCGCGGGAATCTTCCCGCACCGCGCCAGCCGGTACACGGTCTGCTCGTTGATCTTCAGGAAGATCGCGACGTCGCGAACGCTCAGGACGTTGTCCATCAAACTTTCTCGACCCGCGCGGATGCGCGGGACGTAGGGGTAAGGCTTTGCCGGCCGGAACAGTCCACGGCGCTTCCCCCCCGGGGCGGCACCGCGAAGTGTTCTTCCTGTCGGTCGCTTGGTGATCAGACTTGAACGATACCGACGTTTTCCGACCGGATAGGGGCAGGAGTGAGCGCGGGGACACGCCACGGGAGAAAAAAACAAGGGGATTCCGAAGGCCTGCGCCGGGCCCGCGGCGGGCAGGGGGTGGGCCTGACAGGTCCCGCAAGCAAAAAGGCTCCTCCGTGTGGAGGAGCCCCAGGGGGCCTGCGCCGCGGCAATCAGTAGCGCGGCTTGGTCTCGAAGTGGTGGGTGGCCTGGATGTAGCGGATCGTGCGGGTCTTGGAGCGCATCACGACGCTGTGCGTTCTCGCGCCGCCGCGGAAGAACCGCACGCCGTCGAGGCAGTCGCCGGAGGTCACGCCCGTCGCGGCGAACATCACGTCCCCGGCGGCCAGCTCGTGGATCGCGTAGGCCTTGTCGAAGTCCCGGACCCCCATCTGCTCGGCGCGGGCCTGCTCGCCGGCGTTTCGGAACTTGAGGATCCCCTGCATGTCGCCCCCACCGCAGCGCAGCGCCGCCGCCGCGATCACGCCCTCGGGCGCGCCGCCGATGCCGAGCAAAATGTCGATGCCCGTGTCCTCGCGGCAGGTGGCGATGGCGGCCGAGACGTCGCCGTCACGGATCAGCTTGATCCGCGCGCCGGCCTTACGGACTTCCCGGATCAGGTCGGCGTGGCGCGGGCGATCGAGGATGATCGCGGTGACCTCCTCCACGCGCCGGCCGAGCTTGTCGGCCACGTTGTGGAGGTTCTCGGTGGGGGACTTGCGGATGTCGATGGCGCCCTTCGCGCCCGGGCCGACGGCGATCTTGTCCATGTAGGTGGCGGGCGCGTGGAGGAAACCGCCCTCGGCGGCCACGGCTATCACGGACAGCGCGTTGGGACCTCCCGTCGCCGTGATCGTCGTCCCCTCGAGGGGATCCAGCGCGATGTCCACCTTGGGGCTGTCGCCGGAGCCCACCTTCTCGCCGACGTAGAGCATCGGCGCCTCGTCGCGCTCTCCCTCGCCGATCACGATGGTGCCGGACATCCTGATCGAATTCAGCGTCCGGCGCATCGCGTCCACCGCGGCCTGGTCAGCCGCCATATCGTCGCCACGCCCCATGAGCCGCGCGCTGGCGAGCGCCGCCGCCTCGGTGACGCGCACGAATTCCATGGCCAGGTTGCGATCCATGCTCTCTCCCTCACAGACAATAGACGGGCGTGAAGCAGCACACCATCGTGCCCCGTGCCGCTCTACACCTCTCCCGACAGGAACCGATCCATGATCGTGTACCCCTGTGCCACGAACAGCTCGCTCGCCTCAGCCGCCGCCTCCGTGTAACCGGGCGCGCCACTCTTCGGGCGGCCCGGGGGCGCCGGCCAGATCGCGAAGGGGACCGGCTCGGGCGAGTGCGTCTTGATCGCGCAGGGGGTCGGGTGATCGCTGATCACCATCACGCGGTGCTCGCCCAGGCGCGTAATTCCCTTGAGCAGCGGCCCCAGGAGCCGCGCGTCGACGTCGGTGATCGCCTTGACCTTGGACGCCACGTCGCCCTGGTGCGCCGACTCGTCGGTCCCCTCCACGTGGATGAACACCAGGTCGAACTCCTTCAGGGCATCCAGCGCGTAGGAAGCCTTCCCCTCGTAGTTCGTGTCGATCCAGCCGGTGATCCCGGGCACCCGGATGATCGTCATCCCCGCGAGGACCGCGATCCCGCGGATGATGTCCACCGGGCTGATCGCGCCGCCGCGCAGGCCGTGGAGGGAAGCAAAGGGCGGGAGCTTTGTGGCCCGCCCCTGCCCCCAGAGCCAGATGCTCGAGGCCGAGCGCTCGCCGCGCGCCGCCCGTGCGCGGTTCACCGGATCACTCGCGAGCACCTCCCGCGAGCGCGCCATGAGATCGAGCAGCACGTCCGCGCCCTCCCCCCTCGGAAGGTGCGGCGCCACGGGACGGTCGGTGATGTCGTGGGGCGGCGCGGTCGCCATCTTCTCGGTCCCGCCGCGCCACACGAGGATGTGCCGGTAGGAGACGCCCGGGTAAAACTTGAACCGGTCGCTCCCGAGCTTCTCGTCCAGCCGCTTCACGATGGCGTGGGACTCCGCGTCGGGGATGTGGCCGCAGGCGAAGTCCTCCATCACCGCGTCCTCATTGTCTCCACGAAGCGTTACGAGATTGCAGCGGAAGGCCACGTCCTCCGGGCCCAGCGCCACGCCCATGGCGGCCGCCTCGAGGGGCGAGCGGCCGGTGAAGTACACGGCCGGGTCGTAGCCGAAGATCGAGAGATTGCCGATGTCGCTGCCCGGGGGGAAGCCCTTGGGAATCACCGCGCAGCGGCCGAATCGCCCCTCCCGCGCGAGACGATCGAGGTTGGGCGTCGGCGCCGCCTCCAGCGGCGTCTTTCCGCCGAGGGCCTCGATCGGGCGATCGGGCATGCCGTCGCACTGGAGGATCACGTATTTCACGCGAGATCCGGTTCCACGCGGATCATCCGCGTCGGGGCCTTCACCACGTCCATCGCGTCGATCTCGGCCAGCGCGGCCCGCAGGTTCTTCTCGGGTGCCGCGTGGGTCATGATCACGATCGGCACGCTCTTCATGTGCTCGCGGCCCTTCTGGATCACGCTCGTGATCGAGATCCCCCGCTCGCCCAGCGCCCCCGAGATGCGCGAGAGCACGCCCGGGCGGTCGAGCACGGTGAAGCGCAGGTAGAAGTGGTTCTCGATGTCGTCCATGGGGCGGAAGCGCGCGCTGTCGAGGAAGCGGTTGTGTACCGAGAGCGCCGTGCCGCGCCGCGGCGCGTTGCGCAGGATCCCCCGGGCGATGTCCATCGCGTCGCTCACGACGGCGGTGGCGGTCGGCATCATGCCAGCCCCCTGGCCGTAGAGCATGTTCGGTCCCACCGCGGCGCCCTGCACGTAGATCGCGTTGAAGGCCCCGCTGACCGTGGCCAGGAGATGGGCGGCCGGGATCATCGTCGGGTGCACGCGCGCCTCGATCACGCCGTCGCGCTCCCGGGCGATGGCGAGGAGCTTGATCACGAATCCGAACTCCCGGGCGAACTCGATGTCGATGGGCTCGATCCCGGTGATCCCTTCCTTATATATGTGATCCAGATCGACGTAGTAGCCGAAGGCCAGCGCGCTCAAGATCGAGAGCTTGTGCGCGGCGTCGGTCCCGTCGATGTCGTAGGTCGGATCCGCCTCGGCCAGCCCCTTGGCTTGGGCCCTCTTCAGGACCTCCTCGAAGGGGCGGCCCTCGGCGGTCATCTTGGAGAGGATGTAGTTCGAGGTGCCGTTCACGATCCCGGTGACGCTCTCGATCCGATCGGCGGCGAAGCCCTCCTGGATGGCCCGGACGATGGGAATGCCGCCGCCGACGCTCGCCTCGAAGCGAATCTCCACGCCGCGCTTCTCCGCCGCGTCGAAGATCTCCTTCCCGTGGGTGGCGAGCAGCGCCTTGTTCGCGGTCACCACGTGGCGCCCGCGCTCGATGGCGCCGAGCACGACGTCGCGGGCCACGCCGGTCCCACCCACCAGCTCGATCACGACGTCGATCCCGTCCTCGTCGAGCAATCGTCGGTAGTCGGCGATCAGTACCCCCTTCTCGAGGACCACCCCCCGATCGCGTGTCATGTCCACGTCCGCCACGCGCCGCAGCGCCAGCGGCGCCCCCGCCCGGTCGCGAATGCGGGCGGCGTTCTCGGTGAGCAGCCGCGCGACGCCGGTGCCGATGGTCCCGAAGCCGACGATGCCTATCCCTATGGCCCTCACGGGGTCCCCTCCACGCGGAGCATCTTCCGGACCCCGCGCACGGCCTGCTTGATCCGGTTCTCGTTCTCGATGAGCGCGAAGCGCACGTACCCGTCGCCGTGGGAGCCAAAACCGATCCCCGGCGAGACGGCCACCTTGGCCTCCTCGAGCAGCTTCTTCGAGAACTCGATCGATCCCATCGCCCGGTAGGATTCCGGGATCGGCGCCCAGACGAACATCGTCGCCCGCGGCTTTTCGATCTTCCAGCCGGCTTTCTCCAGGCCGTCGCAGAGCGCGTCCCGGCGCTCGCGGTAGATGCGCTGCGTCTCCTCGACGCACTCCTGGGGTCCGTTCAACGCGATGATCCCGGCGATCTGGATGGGCTGGAACATGCCGTAGTCAAGGTAGGACTTGATCCGCGCGAGCGCGCCGACCATCCGCGCGTTTCCCACGCAGAAGCCCACGCGCCAGCCCGGCATGTTGTAGGTCTTGGACAGGCTCGTGAACTCCACGGCGATGTCCTTGGCGCCCGGCACCTGGAGGATACTCGGAGCCTCGTAGCCGTCGAAGACGAGATCCGCGTAGGCGAGATCGTGGATCACGAGGAGGTTGTTCTCCCGCGCGAAGTCGATCACGCGGCGGAAGAACGAGAGATCCACGACGGAGGTCGTCGGGTTGTGCGGGAACGACAGGATCAGGATCTTCGCCTGCGGGAAGGCGCTCGCGTGCACCTCGCGCAGGTTCTCGAAGAAGTCGGTGTCCGAGGTGAGCGGCACGTCGATCGTGTGCCCGCCGGCGATCACGACGCAGTAGC
>JBGPLH010000244.1:0-5331 GCA_041486365.1 Thermodesulfobacteriota bacterium
TTCTCGGCGCGCTGGCGGGCGGTGCCACCACGTCTCTCGCGGCCGTCGACGCCCCGGTCGTCGTCCCGGGACATGCTCTCGCGCCGCTCCTCGGGCAACGCATCGGTGCCCTCGGGCTCCTCGCCTGGCGGGACGGCGCCTGGCGGCCGATCCCTTTCCAGGTCGACCCGCGCGTCCTCCTCGAGCGTTCGGGGCGCGCGGCCCGTCTGGTCCACCTGCTTCGCACACCCGGTGCGGTCGATCCGGTCCCTTCGCGCCCCCTCGGCCCGGAGGACGAGGTCCTGTTCATGCGCGAGGACGCGGGAGCGGAGCCATTCGTGACGTCAACACCTCCCGGCGCCCGGAAGGGAGTCCTGCTGCGCGTCGCGGGCGGGGGGGCCGTGGGCCTCTTCGTCTTCGACGGCCCGCCGCCCCTCTCGCCCATCCGGTACGTCCGCTACGACGAAGCGGCGGATCGGGTCGACGCCCGCACCTACACGCTCGCCTTCTCGCGCACCCATCCGCTCGTCTTCGACACCCTGCGCATTCGAAACCCGGGAGAGGACGCGCGCGCGCCGGGTGCCGTTTCCCCGAACCTGATCGACCGTATCAAGGTGCGCATTCGCGGGAGGATCCTCCACGCCTTCCCCCTCAGCAGGAGCGAGGCCGACTTCGAGACACACCGCGACGGCGTGCGCGCCGGGCCCGTGCGGATCGTGCGGGGCTCCCGCGAGCGGCTGTCGATGTTCCTCGGCCTGAAATCTCCCCCGGTGGAGGAGGAGCAGATCTTCTTCCCCGACGGATTCGAGTTTCCGATCTGGTTCGTGAAGTCGGGCGTGATGAACCGGGTGGCCACGCGCCTGGACGTGCGCGCGGGCCCTGATTGGAGCAGCGCCGCCCTCGGGATGCGCCTGCGCGTGGAGGGTGAGCCGGGCGACGCGCCCGTGGACGGGCGCATGGAGCCCGAGGAACGCCGCCTCACGGCGGAAGGGCCCACCTGGAATCTGCTCCACGGACCCCGGGGCGCGATCCTCACGAAGATCGTGGCCCTGCCCGGCCCCGACGGCGGATCGCGCGTGCCCGTGGGAACGTGGTACCGCGACGATCGGGACGAGCGCGATCCCCCGGAGCGCGAGCCGGGCACGATCGGCGCCATCGCTTTCGAGTTCTCCGACCTCGCGCGCCTGGGCCCCGGCGAGTACCACTGGGCGGTCATCACGCGGGTGATGCCGCACTACCGCGAGGGAGACGAGCGCGCAGCCCTCGAGGCCATCGCGACGCCCCCGCGCGTGTCGGTCGTTCCCCTGTCCATCAGCACGGAGCCTCCGCGATGACCTCGCGAAAGCCCTTGCCCTGGCGGGTCCTGCGCGGCCTCTGGAGGTGGCTCGGCATCGTCGCGGCCGTCACCTTCTGCGCCACGGCGAGCCTTCCGACGATCGCGGTCACCGGGGACGGCCGCTTCGGCCACCGCGTCTTCGCGCGCCGCTGGGGGCGCTTCACCCTGCGCTGGTGCGGCGTGCGGCTGCGCGTGCTGGGAATGGAGCACGTCGATCCGGCGCGGCCCGCCGTGATCGTGGCGAACCACGCCTCGCACTACGCCTTCTACGCCATTGGGGCCGCGCTCCCCGTGCAGTGGCGCGCGGTCATCCGCCGCGAGATGCGTCGCATCCCGCTGTTCGGAACGCTCACCGAGCGGGCGGGACACGTCTTCATCCGGACCGGCGATCGGTCCCAGGCGGTGGAGGACATCCGCGCGGGAAGCGCGCGGCTCAGGGAAGGCTACTGGCTGCTCGTGTTTCCCGAGGGGCGCCCTAGCCCGCCCGGCGCGATGCTCCCCTTCCGCAAGGGCGCCTTCCGCGTCGCGATCGATGCGGGCGTCCCCGTCCTCCCCGTGGCCGTGGACGAGCGCTACCGGCCGGGAGACGCGAAGACCTGGGACGCGGCGCCCGCCCTGCTCGTCCTGCGGGTTCTCCCACCGATGTCCACCGATGGACTCGCGCCGGCTGACGCGGAGGCACTCGCCGCCCGCGCGCGCAAGGTGATCGAGGATGCGCTTCAGGGCGCCGCGGGCGACGTGGAGGAGGTCGGGGCGGGTCGACTCGCGTAGAGCGCGTAGCGCGCGCTCACGTCCAGGCGCAGGAGCGCCGGAAACTCAGTGCGGAGAACCGGCTCGTCCTTGCGGGAGACGAGGACGAACACGCGGCGGTCCCCCGCGAGAACCCGCGCCAGGTCCGATCGCTCCGTCAGGAACCAGCGCGATCGCTCCTTCGGATCCGATCGCATGTACCCGTCGTACAGCTCGCCCACGTGATGGTACAGGACGACCCGGCCCCCGAAGTAGAAGGGGAAGCCCTCCGCGAAGCCCCGGTACTGGAGCAGCAGGTCCTCAGGCTGAACCCGTTGCGCGTTGCGCCGCGCGATGGGCGCCACCGAATAGCGATCCTCCAGCCGCTCCCCGACCAGGACTAGGAGCGGGAGGAGCAGGACGACCCACGCCGCGAGGGCGGCCGCTGCCAGCGCGGGGCGGCCGCGGCGCAGGGCAACCAGTCCCAGCCCCGCGATCGCCAGCATCCCGGCGCCGATCGCACGTGCGTCTCCCAGGATGGCCGGGGAAACGGCGGCGAGCACGTGGGCGGGGACGACGAGCCCCCCCAGCCCCGCGGCCCCGAGCAGTCCGAGCGAGAGGGCCATCCACCACGGACGTTCGAAGGCCTCCGGAGGGGAGGTCTCCGATCGGGGAACGAACGTCCGCCCGAGCAGCAGAGCGAGCGGCGGAAAGGCGGGCAGCAGGTATCCGGGAAGCTTCGAGCCCGCGAAGGAGAAGAACAGGAACACGGCCGCCGCCCAGATCAGAAGGAAGAACGTTTCCCTCCCCTCCGACCCGCGGCGATCCCGCCAGGCCCCCGTGAGCGCACGCGGGAGCAGCAGGCTCCAGGGCGCCATCCCCGCCAGAAGCACGGGCACGTAGTAGACGATGCTCCCCGAGCGCTTGTGAACGGTGGACGTGTAGCGCATCACCGTCTCGTGCACGAAGAAGTACTCGAGGAACCCCGGATGCCGCCCGGACACGGCGAGGAACCAGGGGGCCGTGATGGCGAGGGTGAGGGCGGCGCCGGAGATGAGCCGCAGGTGACGGATCTCACGAAGCCGCCCCGTGAGGAGAAGGTGAAGCCCGATCACCAGTCCCGGCAACGCCACGCCGACGGGTCCCTTGACCAGCGTGGCAAGCGCGACCGAGACGTAGCCCGCGAGCAACCAACCGTCCCGCCGGCGCGGACTCGCCTCCGCGGCGCCAAGCGCCGCGTGAAAGGCGAAAATAGACGCCGTCACGAGGGAGGCCAGGACCGCGTCGAGTATCGCGATGCGGCCGATCGCCAGCGGTAGCACCGCCGTCGCGAGGATCGCGCCGCCGAGCCAGGCGGCCCGGGCCCCGACGAGGCGGCGCCCGAAGAAGCCCGTCGCGATCACGGCGAGGACGGTGAACAGCGCGGAAGGGAAGCGCGCGGCCAAGGGAATCTCGCCCAGGATCCGGTAGAGCCCCGCCGTCATCCAGTAGACGAGCGGCGGCTTCTCGAAGTACGGGACGTGGTTGAGATGCGGGGTGATCCAGTCGCCCAGCGCGATCATCTCGCGCGGGATCTCCGCGTAGCGCCCCTCGTCCGGCTCGAAGAGACCGCGGGCGCCGAGACGGAAGAACTCGAGGAATCCCGAGAGCAGGAAGAGCGAGAGCGCGGCCCGCGTGCCCGACGCCGAGAGCCAGGCGAGCGCGCGCTTCACCCGGCCCCCTCGCAGCTCACCCGACCTGCGCGCCCCGGGAGCGCGGCGCGAACGATGGGCCGGCGGGGAAGCCCCCCGCGATCGAGGGAGCGCGCGATCGCGTCGAGGCGCTCGAAGCGCACGGGCCCCGCGGCACGCAGCCGCGCGAGCGCCGATTCGAGGAGCTGCCCGTGGGCCATCCCCTCGATCTCCGCGTGCATCGTGATCACCTGCACGCTCCCGGGCGACGCCGCAGCAATTCCCTTCTCCCAGACCGCGACCGGATCGCCCGCGGGGAGATCGGCGCGCCCCAGCATCTCGTCGAGCGTCGGAAGCGTGGTGGGGATCTGGATCGTGGCACCGGGCCCCGCGGCCGTGACGGGGATGAAGGGACCTCTCCCCCGCGTGTCGCTCGCGTAGTCGAAGCCCATCCGGTCCTGACAGGCCAGGCTCTCGGCGGTGGCGTGCCAGCCGGGCGCGGCGGTGGCGGCGGGCGGATGAGCGGTGGCGTCCGTGAAGGCGTCCCAGGCGCGGCGGAGGTGATCGGCCACGAGGGCGGGCCGGAAGCGGTCGAGACGGTCGTGCCAGGCCACGTGGTCCCAGCCGTGGATCCCGGCCTCGAATCCCGCCGCCTCGATCTCGCGCAGGCGCTGCGGCAATCCGCTCCCCACGGGGCGGGCCGGAAGGAGCGTCCCCGAGAGCGCCGTGCGCAGGCCGTACATGCGCAACGCCCCCGAGCGACGCATCTTCGCGAGGAAGCCGGGATGGCGGAGGACACGGAGGACCGCGCGGCCCGAGTGATCCGGGCCCATGGTCACGTAAAACGAGGCGGGAGCGCCCGCGCGGACGAGGAGATTGATGAGCCGAGGAACGCCTTCGTCGAGGCCACGGTGGGTGTCGACGTCGATCTTGAGGCCGACCCGCACTTCCTCGCCGCTCCCGAACGCCGCCGACCTCACGCGCACCCCCTCACGGGCGCGGCTGCGCGAAGAACCAGTCGAGGGTGAGCTTGAGCCCCTCCTCGAGCGGCGTGCTCATTTTCACCTGGAGGATATCCTCCATCCGCCGCACCCTCGGCACGCGCCGCGACACGTCCTCGTAGTACTTCCCGTAGACCTGCTCCTGGGGAACGTCGGCGATTCCGGCTTCGTGGCCCGTGAGCTTCACCATGGTCTCCGCCAGGGTCCGGATGCTCGTCTCCTCGGCGGTGCCGATGTTGAAGATCTCTCCCACGGCCTCGGCCTTGAGCCCCGCCGCCACCGTGGCGCGAATGGCGTCGTCCACGTAGGTGAAGCAGCGCGTCTGGGCGCCGCCGTTCACCAGCGTGATCGGCTGCTTCTTCAGGATCTGGCCGATGAAGATCGTGATCACACGCCCCATGTCGGTCTGGTCCAGGCGCGGGCCGTAGATGTTGAAGTAGCGGGTGATCACGACGGGGAGCCCCATCCGGTGATAGGCGAAGCAGAAGTGCTCTCCCGCGGCCTTGGACGTCGAGTAGCACCACCGATCGATTCGCGTGGAGCCGAGCACGCGCTCGTCGTGCTCGTCGAAGGGGACTTTCGGGTTGCGTCCGTAAATCTCCGAGGTGGACGAGAA
>JBGPLH010000245.1:0-5293 GCA_041486365.1 Thermodesulfobacteriota bacterium
AGCAGTTCGGCCTCATCGCCGTGGTAGGTCCCTGGCGCCGGGAAAGTCCTGGGCCGGGTGAGGAACGGCCCCTGGACGGGCTGATCCGGGCTGCGTACCGCTTCCTGCACAAGGGAGGGGCCTTCGTCCTCGGATTCCCGAATCGCCTCGGGCTGCGCGCGCCCCGCCCCACCGCTCCGGGGGGCGACCGATCCGGGGGCTGGATCGGCGCGACAGCGGCCTCATCGAGAAACCGTATAATTCGCGCCGGGTTTCAAGATCCCCAGCTCTACCTCCCGTTCCCCGATTTCACCGACTATTCGGCTCTGGTATCTCTTGACAGCCGGAAAGCCCTCCGATACTTTCACGGCACTTATCGACATCCTCGTGCTCGCTGGAAGCGGGTATTGATCGGCGCGGCCATCGATTCCGGGCTCTTGCCCCTGGTCGCGCCGTCGTACATCGCAACGGCGAAAAAGCCCTGAGCTGCACCGAAGGGGGCCGGATGTTCCCGCTCCTCGGGCGCTACCTGCTAGACAACTGGACGGAGGTCCTCCCCGGCACGTCCACGCCCGACAAACTCTCCTTCGTTCAGCTTCCCGGCTCGCGCGTGAGCACCTTCCTCATCCTGGGAGGCAGGCGCGACGCCGGCGACCGCCGACCCCTCCTGGCGGTGAAGATCCCCCGCTCCCGCGCGGGGGAAGACTACCTCCGGCTCGAGTACCAGAACCTGGAGCGGCTGGCCGCCCGCTGGGCGCACCTGCCCGGGTTCCTGAAGGGGATTCCGCGGCCGATCTCGCTGTGCGCGATCGGCGGCAAGACGGTGCTGATCCTCGAGGGGATCCCGGGCTCGCGGCTGCACACTTTTCCGGTTCGGGGGCTCCGACCCCTCGCGCGGGTGAGTCGGTGGGTCGCGGATCTGCAGGCCGCGACGCGCTCCGAAGCGATGCTGTCGGCCGAGGACGTCGAGGCGACGTTCCTCGAGCCGATCCGGAGGTTCTCGAAGGGGGCCGAGCTGTCCGCCGCCGCGACGGCCTACCTGCGGCGTCTCGAGGATCGCGCGCGGGGCCTGGCGGGATCGGCCTTCCCGCTCGTCCTCACGCACGGCGACTTCAGCGTCTCGAACATCCTCCTGGACGTTCCCGGCGAAGGCGCCTACGACGATGCCGCCGTGTCGGTGATCGACTGGACGAAGAGCCTGGACGCGGGGCTGCCGCTCCGGGATCTCTGGCACCTGCTCACGGCCTACGCCAAGGGGCTCACGCCGCAGGCCTCCTCGGGGCGGATCACCTGGTGCCTCCGGGGGCCGGGACCCTACGCGCGCACGGTGCGGCAATGGCTCGACGACTACTGCAATCGGCTCTCGCTCCCGCGCTGGATGCAGGGTCTGTGCATCGCCTTCGAGTACATCTACGGGGCCCTGGATTACCCCTGGGGCATCGAGACGACCCGGCGGTCGCGCTACCAGGACAACTTCGAGGCCTTCGTCCGCGGCATCACGGAGAACGATGAAGATCGCCCCTTCGCTCTACTGGCTGATTAAGTACACCGACCGCCGCACGTTCCGGCCGAAGGAGGCGCTGAACCGCGTGCGCCTGGCCACGGACTTCCTGCGCGGCAGGGAAATCGCGCACGGGTTCCCGAAGCACCTGCGAATTGAGCTCACCAACCGCTGCAACCTCGCCTGCATCATGTGCCCGATCACCGAGATGGAACGGAAGCTCGGGAACATGGACCTGGACCTCTTCCGCAAGGTCGTCACCGACGCCGCCGCCCACGGGACCACGTTCGTGTACCTGCACGCCTGGGGCGAATCGACCATCCACCGCGAGCTGTTCACCTTCGTCCGGGAAGCCAAGAAGGTCGGGCTGCAGGTCGGTCTCTCGACGAACTGCACGTTGCTGGACCAGAAGAAGGCGCAGGAGGTGGTCGACTCGGGCCTGGACTTCCTGATCCTCAGCATGGACGGCGCGGTGAAGGAGACCTACGAGAAGGTCCGGAAGAACGCCGATTTCGAGGTCACCCGCCAGAACATCACGAACATGCTGGCCACGAAGGCCCACGCGGGCCGCGGCCCCTTCACGGTGCTCCAGCTGATCAAGATGACGGAGACCGAGACCGAGGTGGGGCAGTTCGTCTCCTACTGGAAGGACATCGCGCCCGATTCGGTCTTCGTGAAGAAGCTCTGGACCTGGGACGGCAAGGCGCAGGACATCAACCGCCTCCTCGTGGACGAGATGCCCAACGCGGTGAACACCGTGTGCCCCGCCCTCTGGAAGCAGCTCATCATCCACTGGAACGGCGACGTGGTTCCCTGCTGCACCGACATCGAGGGGAAGCTCCAGCTGGGCAACCTCCGCGAGCAGACGATTGCCGGGATCTGGAACGGCGCCCCGATGCGGGAGCTGCGTCGCGCGCACACCGAAGGGCGGCGCGGCGGGCTCTACCCCTGCGACGGCTGCGTGAGCGGCGCGCAGCCGCGTCTGAAGAGCGCGGCGGAGCTGGCCCTTGATGCGATGACCTTCGAGAAGTTCATCTTCACCGACCGCACCAGGCTTCCCGGCGACTCGCCCTCCCGCTAGATGCGAATCCTCCTGCCGACCGACTCCTTCCCGCCGGGCTGCGGCGGTGGGGGCCTGTCGGCCTTTCACCTGGCGTCGGGCCTGGCGTCCCGGGGGCACGCCGTCGAAGTGGTGAAGCTCGTCCCGGGCCTGCGCGGGATCCGCGAGACGTCCTTCGAGGGACTCCCGGTCACCGAGTTCGGATACACGCGCCCGGAAATCCCCGGGCTCGGTCCCCTGTGGCTCAATGAGCGCTTTCATCCCGTCTTTCGCCGCTACGTGACGGAGCGGCTGAGCAGTCGTCCGGTCGATCTCGTCCACGCCCAGCACATCCTCTCGATCCTTCCCGCGATCCCGGCGGCCCGGGCCGCCGGCGTACCCATCGTCTCCACGATCCGCGACTTCTGGCCCGTCTGCTTCTGGGACACGTCCCTCTCGGGCGACGAGACCTGTCCCGGCTGCTCGCCGGAGAACCTGCGCCGCTGCACGCGGCGCCGCAAACCGGCGCTGTGGCCCGCGTCCCGCGCGTTCATCCCCTACATGACCCGCACGCTCCGCCGGCGGCGGGCGGTGCTCGCCGGCTCGGACGCCGTGATCTGCGTGTCGACCTGGATCCGCGACACGCTCCTCGCCCGCGCGCCCGAGGTGCCGCCCGCGCGGGTCGAGCGGGTGCCGAACTTCGTCGACTGCGCGCGGCTCCAGGCCGATGATGGCGGGAAGCCGCAGGGGAGCGTGCTCCGGGAGACGGGACTCGCGGGGACGGCCTACCTCCTGTACGCCGGCAAGCTCGCGCGGAACAAGGGCGTGATCCCCATGCTCGGAGCCCTCGCGAGGTCGGGCGTGAAGTTGCCCCTGGTCGCGGCCGCGCGCGGCGAGCTGGAGGGCGCGTTCCGCGCCGAGGCGGCGCGGATCGGGCTCGACGTGCGGCTCGTCGGCTGGCGCGCGAACGAGGAGGTGCACGACCTCATGCGGGGCGCGACCGCGCTGCTGTTCCCGTCCCTCTGGCCGGAGCCGCTCGCGCGCACCCTGCTGGAAGCCACGGCGCTGGGCACGCCCATCGTCGCGACGCCGTCCGGGGGCACGACGGACATCGTGCGGGACGGCGAGACGGGGCTCCTGGCCTCGGGCGAGGAGCCCTTCGCCGCCGCGATCGCCCGGGTCGCGGGCGATCCCTCGCTGCGCCGGCGGTTCTTCGAGATGGGCCGCCGGCATGCGTGTGAGCGCTTCGACCGCGGCGTGGTCCTCGATCTCGTGGAGGCGGTGTACGCGCGGGCCATCGGCCGGTCGCGCGCGAAACCCATGGGGGCGGCCCATGGGGCTGCGTGAGCGCCTGCTCCCACCGGGGAGCTTTCGCGCGCGCCTTGTCCGCAACACGGGCTTCATCCTGGGCGGGGATCTGACGATCCTCGCCACGGGGATGGTGTTCACGATCCTCGCGGCGCGTATCCTCGGGCCCGCCGCCTACGGCCTGCTCCAGCTCTCCCTCACCGTGGTCCGCTTCATCGACGAGTTCATGGACGTGCGCGTCGAGGAGTCCATCGTCCGCTATCTCGCCGACGATCTCGTGCGCAAGGACTTCCGGAGCGCGCAGGCCTGCGTTCTCGCCGGGTACCTCACGGACTTCCTCCTCACCGCCGTCTCCGTGACGCTCGTCCTGCTGGCCGCGCCCTGGGTGGCCCGCGCTTTCTTCCACATCGCGCCCGCGCAGGAGCCCCAGGCGATCCTCCTCATGCGCCTGTTCGCGGGCGTGCTGGTGCTCAAGGTGCTGAACGGCACCTCGAAGACGCTCCTTCGCGTCTTCGAGCGTTTCCGCGCGCTGGGGATCTACCGCTCGGCGAAGGGATTGGGCGATCTGCTCTTCGCGGGGATCGGGCTTCACTGGGGCGCGACGGGCGTGGTGGCGGGGCTGCTCGCCAGCGCGGCCGCGACGACGCTGCTGGTGCAGGCCTTCGCGATACCGACCTTCCGCAGCCTCGGCCCCTTCGGCCCCGGCCCGGTATGGCCCCAGTTCCGGCGAATGGGCGGCTTCGTCTTCCAGACGAACCTCTCCGGCTACCTCAAAGCGCTCAACCGGAACGCGGACATGCTGATCCTCGGCCATTTCGCGCCGCCGGTGGCCGCGGGGTTCTACCGGATCGCGATGAGCTACGCGAATCTCCTGGGCGTGGCCGCGGCGCCGCTCGGGTACGTGGTCTTCCCGACGATGTCGCGCATGCACGCCCTCGGCGATCCGGCGCAGATCCGTCGGCTCGCGCGGCGCATCACGGGAGCGATGGCGGCCTACTCGCTCCCCGTGGCCGCGGCGATGGCATTCTGCGCGGCGCCGCTCCTTGCGCTCACGGTGAAGCGCGACTTCCTGCCGGCGCTCCCGGCCGTCAACGTGCTGCTGGCCGCCTTCGTCGTGGCGAACGTGACGATCTGGACGCGCCCGGTGACGCTGGCGATCGGGCGGCCCGGGATGAGCACCTGGGCCAACGGGATCCAGTCGGCCGTCGTCGTGGCGGCGGCGGTGATCCTCGTGCCGCGGCTCTCCTTCGTCGGGTCCGCCTGGGCCTACTTCGCCGGGACGCTCGTGTCGAACCTCGTCGTGATCGTCCTGATCCACCGCGCGCTGCCGCTGTTCGGCCAGCCTTCCGCCGGAGCAGTGCGCGCCGAAGGCGCGAGAGATCCAAGTGCCGTGCGCGCCGAAGGCGCGAGAGATCCAAGTGCCGTGCGCGCCGAAGGCGCGAGAGATCCAAGTGCCGTGCGCGCCG
>JBGPLH010000246.1:0-5286 GCA_041486365.1 Thermodesulfobacteriota bacterium
CGAAAAAAGCTCCCGGGCGGAGCTTCATGTGGCGGTAGAAGTCGAAGATGTGGCTCGCCAGGAACCCTGAGCCGGCCGTCACCTCGGTGAGGGACGACTCCGCCGTGCACCAGTTGAGGCTCCCGGTGCCGCCGCCGTTGAAAACCTCGAGCGGGAGGCCGCGCTCGCGAATCATCCGCGCGACGCGCTCCCGCGTCTCCTCCACGTACGGCCGCGAGCGCTCGCGGATCATGCGCTTCACCGGGTTCGCCGCCCGCTCGAAAGGGTTGTCGTCGCCCAGGCCCGCGATCTGCGCCTCGTAGCCCATGACCCCGTGGAAGCGAAGGCCGCGACTCGCCTGCGCCCGCTCGGCCAGCGCGAGCACCGCCTCGGCGGTGCGAAGCGGACTTCGGCGGACACCGAAATGAAGTCGCCCGCCCAGCGGCCGCCAGGACATGTCGACTTCCACGACGACCGGGATCCGCGCGCCCTCCGCCACCCCCGCCGCGTCCAGCCGCTCCAGGTGGTCCTGGGAGTCCACGATGATCGCGAGCGTCGCGCGGCCCTCCCGGGCCACGCGCGCCAGGAGGCGCGCGTCCGAGGGCTGGACCGACGGGTACGCCACGAGCACGTCGTCAAAGCCCTGCTCCACGAGGAAGGCCCCCTCCTCGACGGTATAGGCCATGATCCCGCGGACGGCGCCCCGCCCCTGCTCGACGACGTAACGGATCAGCGCGAGGCAGCGGACGGACTTGGAGGCCAGGCGCAGCGTCTTTCCGCGAGCGCGCACGCCGTCCAGCAGCGCGTCGATGTTGTGATCCACGGCGTCGAGATCCACGAGCACCAGCGGCAGCCGCTGGTCCTTCACGGCCTGGCGGTAGCGGGCGTAGAGATCGGAGGCGCCGGGGTTCGAAGGGGTCATGGCGCGTAGACTAGTGCAGATGGGGCCTGGAGATCAAAGGCGGCGCGGTCACGAGATGCTTGGGCGGCCGCCGGAACACGCGAGCATGGGGCAACGCACGAACCCATAAGGTCCCTCGCGCTTGAAGATCGCGCCCCGGACGTGCCACCCTCCCCACATGCTCGAACTCGATAGGGTTTCGAAGATCTACGGCGCTAGCGAGGCGCTCAAACCGACGAGCCTTGCCTTCGACCGCGCCAGGACGACGGTGCTCATCGGCCCCAGCGGCTGCGGCAAGTCGACGCTGCTCCGGCTGCTCGTCGGCCTCATCCGCCCCGACACCGGGACGATCCGCTTCGATGGCACGCCGATCGACGACGCGACCCTCCCCGCGGTTCGCCGCCGCATGGGCTACGTGATTCAGGACGGCGGCCTCTTTCCGCACCTCACCGCCCGCGACAACGTCGCCGTCATGGCCCGCCATCTCCGCTGGGATCGCGAACGCATCGCCGCGCGCATGGACGCGATCTGCGCCCTCACCCGCTTTCCCGCCGACGCCCTCGCGCGCCATCCGGCCCAGCTCTCCGGAGGACAGCGCCAGCGCGTGAGCCTCATGCGGGCGCTCATGCTCGATCCCGATGTCCTCCTTCTCGACGAGCCGCTCGGCGCCCTCGATCCGATGATCCGCGCCGACCTTCAGTCGGATCTCCGCGACATCTTCCGGTCGCTGGCGAAGACCGTCCTCCTCGTGACGCACGACATGGGCGAGGCCGCCTTCCTCGGCGACACGATCGTGCTTCTGTCCGAGGGAAGGATCGTCCAGCACGGGCCCCTCAGGGATCTCCTCCGCGCACCGGCCGATCCCTTCGTCACGCGGTTCATCCAGGCCCAGCGCACGCCGCTCGACACGAACGGGGAAACCTCATGAGGGCCGCCGCGATCCTCCTCGCCGCCGCGATCCTTCTCTGCCCGTGCGCCGCCCAGGCGGCCGGGGACCCGCCCATGGTCCGCATCGGCTCCAAGAAGTTCACCGAGTCGGTCATCCTCGGCGACCTCGCCACGCTCCTCGTGGAGGATGCGGGCGTCCGGGCGCTTCACCGCAAGGAGCTGGGCGGAACGCGGGTGCTCTGGAGCGCGCTCCTTCGGGGCGACATCGACGCGTACCCGGAGTACACGGGGACCATCCGCGAGGAGATCCTGTCGGGCGAGGGCCTGCGCGGCGACGCGGACCTGCGACGTGCGCTCGCGGCACGGGGTGTCAGGATGAGCGCGCCGCTGGGCTTCAACGATACCTACGCCATCGGGATGAGGCGGGAGACGGCCGCGCGTCTTGGGATCCGGCGGGTCTCGGACCTCCGCGCGCACCCCGACCTCGTCTTCGGATTCAACAACGAGTTCATGGACCGCCGCGACGGCTGGCCCGGCCTTCGCGCACGCTACGGCCTCGCGCCTCGCGACGTCCGGGGGCTCGATCACGACGTGGCCTACCGGGCGCTGGCGAGCGGCGCGATCCACGTCACCGATCTCTACGCCACGGACCCGGAGATCCGCGAATACCACCTCGCGGTGCTCGACGATGATCTCCGGTTCTTCCCCGCCTACGACGCGGTGATGCTCAGCCGCGCCGATCTCCAGGCGCGGGCGCCGCGGGCCGCGGCGGCTCTGCGGCGGCTCGAAGGACGGATCGACGCGCGGGAGATGATCGCGATGAACGCGCGGGCGCGCTTTGGCCGCGTGCCCGAGGCGCGCGTGGCGGCCGATTTCGCCCGGGCGCGGCTCGGCGTCATCGCCGCATCCGACGACGAGAGCCGCGCGGCGCGGATCCTCCGCCGCACGCGCGAGCACCTCTCGCTGGTCGGCGTCTCGCTCGGGGCGGCGATACTCGTGTCGATCCCCCTCGGCATCCTCTCCGCCAGGCGCCGGAGACTCGGCCAGGTGGTGCTGGGAGCCGCGGGAGTCCTGCAGACCATTCCCTCCCTCGCGCTCCTGGTCTTCATGATCCCCCTTCTCGGCATCGGCGCCGCCCCGGCCATCGTCGCACTGTTCCTCTACAGCCTGCTGCCGATCATCCGGAACACCGCCGCGGGACTCGCCGGGATCCCGCCGCCGATACTGGAATCGGCCGAGGCCCTCGGCCTCCCCGCCGGCGCGCGCCTCCGGATTGTCGAGCTGCCCATGGCCTCCCCTTCGATCCTCGCGGGGATCAAGACCTCCGCGGTGCTGAACGTGGGCACCGCGACGCTCGGCGCGCTCGTCGGCGCAGGCGGCTACGGCCAGCCGATACTCACCGGCATCCGCCTGGACGACGTGGGGCTGATTCTGGAGGGAGCGGTGCCCGCGGCGCTGCTCGCGCTCGCGGTGCAGGGGCTTTTCGAGGGGCTGGAGCGGTGGGTGGTGCCGGAGGGGCTGCGCCTGCCTGAGAAAGGCTAGCCGTCGTCTCGCCCGCCGGGCCGGCGCGGATACTTCCCCTCCAGCGCCTCGCGGACGATCATCTTCACGTCCTCCGTGAAGTCCTTCTGCAGGATCCACTTCAGGAAGCCGCGCGTGTCGGCGCCCTCCGCCACCTCGCGCAGCGCCTTGCCCTTGTGCGCGCTGAAGTTGAAGTACGCCTCGCCGTGGCGCCAGAAGAAGCGGCGCGCGACGTCGACGTAGCGCTCGCTCGAGGCGCTGATCGACTCGGCGGCGAGCCCGTCCACGTCGGTCGGGAGATCCGGATAACGATCGATCTGCGCGAGGAGCACGTCCAGCGTGGCCTCGCTGTCGGGCAGCGCGCCGTGGGCCCCTTCCAGCTCCCGCCCGCAGTAGAACCGCACCGCGGCGGATAGATCGCGGGGTTCACGGTTGAAGAAGATCACCTGGGCGTCCACCACGCGAACCCCTTCCAGCGGGAGCTCCATCTCGCAGCGCTCGAACTCCTGCCGCAGGATCGGGAGATCGAAGCGGCCGATGTTGTACCCGGTGAGGTCGGCGCCGGCGAGGAACAGGAGGATCTCGCGCGCGGTCTCGGCGAAGGTGGGCGCGTCGAGAACCGCGTCGTCGGTGATCCCGTGCACGCGGCTCGCCTCCGGAGGGATTGCCTCCTTCGGGTTCACGAGGGTGCGCAGCGTCTCGCGGCGGCCGTCCGGGTGGAGCTTCACCGCGGCGAATTCGACGATGCGGTCCCGCAGGGGATCCATCCCCGTGGTCTCGGTGTCCAGCGCCACGAGCGGGCGCGAAAGCGTGATGCGTCGCATGGGCCCCCCGGGGAGACGGGAAGGATGAGGACGGTCAAACAGGCTGTGCCAGCATACATCGGGGCGCTGACACGGGGAAGGGTCGCGCGCGTTGACGCCGCCCTCGCGAAGCCTAATATGGTGGGCGTCGCCGGTGCAGGCCTGCCGGCGCGGATCCACCGGGCGAGAGGGGCCCGATCCCCACGGAAGAATTTGGAGGCAAAGAATGGACCGGATCGAAGGCGGAAGTCCAATCGGCATGCACGCGGGAGCGATGGTCGCCGCGCTTGCCGTCGCGGTGCTCCTCGCGGGAAACGCGCGGCTCGTCATGGCAGAGCAATCGGCAGCGCAAGCGGCAGCGCAAGCGGCAGCGCAAGCGGCAGCGCAAGCGGCAGAGCCGGCGGCGAAACCGGCCGCAGCCGCCGCGAACACCAAGAAGGCGACCGCGACGATCGAGGCGCGCAGCGGCAGCAAGGTGACCGGCAGGGCGACCTTTGCGGAAATTCGGGATCGCGTGCACGTCACCGTCGAGATCGCGGGGGCCACCCCGGGCGAGCACGGCGTGCATATCCACGAGAAGGGAGACTGCAGCGCGGCGGACGCTTCCTCGGCCGGTCCTCACTTCAACCCGACCGGCCACTCCCACGGCGGTCCGAACGCGCCGATGCACCACGCCGGTGACTTCGGGAATCTCACGGCGGGACCGGACGGCAAGGGGAAATTGACCCTCGTGACCCATGACATCAGCTTGAAGCTGGGTCCCCGATCCGTGATGGGCCGGGCGATCGTGATCCACGAGATGGCCGACGATCTCAAGAGCCAGCCCGCCGGAAACGCCGGTGCGCGGATCGGATGCGGTGTGATCCGGTAGGAGCGAGCCTCGACGGAGCGCCCCGCCCGGTCCGAACGGGCGGGGCCTTCGTTTACACGGAAAACCAGGATGTTACGCTTACTCTCTCAGACGGCACTGAAGACAGCCACCGGCGCGGGCCGCCTGCCGTGAGGCGCGCGAAGTCTCGGCCCACGTCGTGGACGCGCCACGCCTTGCCCCTCCTCTTCGGCGCCCTGCTCATCCTTTTCGCCGCCTACCTCGGATACCTGAACCACCGGATCACGAAGCGCCTGGGCTCGGACCCCGCCCGGTCCCGGACGCGCTTCTTCGCCGATCGCTTCCGGATCCTGCCGGGGATGGAC
>JBGPLH010000247.1:0-5279 GCA_041486365.1 Thermodesulfobacteriota bacterium
CCAGCGTTCGCGCGATGGTGCCGGCCGGCGTGCCGGTGGCGAGGAGGATCGCGCCTCCGACGATTGCCGCGGCGCAGGCGGCGAGGAAGGGGCGGCTGAGCGCCGACCGGGCGCGCTCCACGGCGGTGACGCCCATGCCGCTGAGGACGGCGAGCGCCAGTCCCGTGAGCAGCGCGAAGCGGTTAGGGTTCCTGAACCAGGCCCCGCTGGGCAGCGCGTGGTAGAGGTCGTAGAGCGGCGTGCGCACGCCCAGGCTGAGCGCCGCCGCGAGGATGGCTCCCGCGAGGATCGCTCCCGCGATGAACGGCCGGCCGCCGAAGAGGGCGGCGGCCGCGAGCAGCGGCGGGAGGATCCCGAAGTAGAAGGCCGGCGTCTCTCGCGCGCGCAGCGACCAGAGCCGCGCGAGGGCGTCGGCGGTGCCGCGCCCCTCGCCCGCGTCCCCAGCACTCGCCGGGACCGCCGGGGACGCCACGCCGGGCGCCGCGGCGGGTGGGACGCCCAGCGCCGGCAGGATCGGATTGTCCGCCCAGCGCAGCGAGAGCGCTCCCGGCGCCCGCGCCGTGCGCTCGGCCAGGGCCAGCGACGGGAGGATCTGGGGCGCCGCGAGCGCCGCCGCCGTGGCCGCGCCCAGCGCGAGCCAGAGCATCGCCCCGACCGTGGCCCGCGCGCCGAGGATCCGTCCCGTCCGGAAGAGGCGCGCCGCCGCGAAGAGGGCCAGCGCGTAGGCGCCGTACACGAAGACCTGCAGGCCGCCCGCCAGGAGCGACATCGCTCCGCCCAGGGCGAGGAGGGCCGCCCCGCGCGCCCCACGGCCCTGACAGGCGCGCTCGATCCCGAGGCCCATGAGCGGGATCCATGCGGCGCTCGCCACGAAGCACAGGGGCCCGTAGAACCACACGGCGTTCTGCGTGAAGGCGAAGGTGATCGCGGCCGCGCCCGAAGCGGCGCGCGACCACCGCCAGGCCCGCGCGAGCAGGAACATGAAGGCCGCCGCCAGGAACGTGTGCAGCGCCGCCGTCATTCCCAGGGCCACGCCGGTCGGGAGCAGCAGGAAGAGGAAGTTCCCGGGATAGAGGATGCCCGTGTACAGCGTGGCCAGGAAGGGGATCCCGCAGTAGGTCCAGGGGTTCCAGAGCGGAATCCGACCCTGCGCCAGCTCCCCGAAGCCGTAGTGGTACATGGGGAACATGAGCGTGTAGAAGTCGATCTGGAAGAGCCCCTCGCGCTCGACGCCGGGTGCGATCACGCGGGACTGCCAGAACAGGAGGGCGGCCGCCGCCAGGCCGAGGAGGACGAGCGCGTCGCCCCGGGCACGCGGGCTCATCGCAGCGCCCCGGCGCGGGGGCCGATCGGGCGGGGTGTCACGGCCGGCCGATCTCCCCGGCCGGGCGCGTCTCCTCGACGCGCAGCTTCAGGAGGGCCAGCTCCTGCGCCAGCTCCTTCACCTGGTTGTTCAGCTCGCTGATCCGGATGGAGTAGAAGAGGCTCACGACGACGAGGAACACGAGGCCGGCAAAGAAGAGGATGTTCACCGGCAGCACGCCCCCGAGCAGCCGCGTGATCGCGAGGAGCGGCGCGTCCCAGGCGGAGATCACCAGGAGCGCGCCGGCGATCAGGAGCCAGAGGAACGAGTACTCCTCCCGCAGGCGACGCGAGCGCACGGCGTTCAGCACGAAGATCGCCAGTGACGCGGCGATCCCGATGGAGACGAACCGGAGCCTAGGATCCATGGCGTTCCACCTCCTCCGGCCGGGGGCGCCGCCGGAGCAGCGTCACGAAGATCGACAGACACATCTTGAACACGTAGTACACGGGCGTGATGCCGCTGTGGATCGATCGACCACTCGGATCCTCGCGGAAGAGGGCGGGCACCTCGACCATGCGCAGGCCCGCCCGATGGGCGGTCACCAGGAGATCCGCGTCGGGAAAGGTCTGTGGGTACCAGTTGGTGCAGAACAGGCGCACCGCCCGATCGTTCATCGCGCGGTACCCGGAGGTCGTGTCGGTGATGCGCTGCCCGGTGAGCAACGTGGCCACGGCGGAGAACAGGACCATGCCGAGCCGCCGGTCCAAGGGCGCGGGGTAGCGCACCCCGTCCCGGTGCGGACGGAAGCGCGTGCCGATCACGAAGTCGGCCTCGCCCCGATCGATGGGCCCGAAGAGATCGGCGATCGATGCGGGGTCGTGCTGGCCGTCGCCGTCCACCGTGACCACGCGCCGGTAGCCCCGCGCGCGGGCGTACTTGAAGCCCGTCTGGCGCGCGGCGCCGTCGCCGAGGTTGATCGGGTGGGTGACCACGTGGGCGCCCGCCCCCAGGGCGGCGGCGCGGGTCCCGTCCCGTGAGCAGTCGTCCACCACGAGGACGTCGAGCCCGGGCGCGTGCCGGCGCACCTCGGCGACGACGTCGCCCACGCTCTCCGCCTCGTTCCAGGCGGGGATCACGACGAGCCCTGATTCCTCCGGACGCCCGGCCATCCCGCCCCCTCGGCTCATTCCTTCAGCGCCAGCTCGCGTGCTCCGATCCCGAACTCCCGGAACCAGCGATCGATCTCGGCGCGCGGAACGCGCACGCGCACCTCGCGCCGCGCACGCAGCGCCCGCGGGAGGCCCCGGAGCCCGTCGATCTGCGCGCGCAACAGGGTCCGGATCAGTTTCCCGCGGGACGTTTCCCGGGCGAAACGCCCTGCGGCGCCCGTCCCGGAGAGCGCGCCCCAGGCCTGCAGCGCGTAGCGCGCCAGCGTGAAGAACGGGCTCGCGAGGAGCCGCTGCGCGGGGAAGTTCTTCGCGGCGACCCACAGCCGGTTGCGCTCCACGAAGTAGGCCTTCATCTCCGAGTAATGACCGCTCGAAGCCGAGTAGTGGTGACGCACAGTCGCCTTCGGCGCGAAGGCGCAGGTCCATCCCGCGAGCCGCGCGCGGAGCCCGAGATCGGTGTCTTCACAGTAGGCGAAGAACGACTCGTCGTGCAGACCCACCTCGTCCAGCATCGCGCGCCGGTAGAGGGCCGCGCAGCCGGACGGAAGGAGCGCCTCCGGAAGCGCGTCGTATTGCCCGCGATCCTCCTCCAGCCGTCCGCGGGCCCGGCTCGATCCGTCCGGGTAGATCAGGAGACCCGTGCCGTCCAGGATCCGCGGGTCCTCGAAACGCACGATCTTGCAGGCCACCATGCCGGCGCGCGGATCGCGTCCGGCCGCCTCCATGAGGGCCGCGAGCCAGCCCGGATCCGGCACCGCGTCGTTGTTCAGCGTGGCGATGAACGCGCCGCGCGCCGCGCGGATCCCCTGGTTCACCGCGCGGGCGTAGCCCTCGTTGCGCGCGTTGCGGATCAGGCGCACCCTTCCGCCCCACTCTTCGGCGACCAGGTCCGCGGATCCGTCCGTGGATCCATTGTCCACGACGATCGCCTCGAAGGGCTCCCAGGTCTGCGCGAAGAGCGCCCGGAGGCACGCCGCGAGGAGATCGCGGCGGTTCCAGCTGGGGATGATCACCGAAACGAGTGGCGCGCCCGCGGAGGTCATGACCGCGCGGGCCCGCAGGGGGGAAGGAGGCATCCCGGGAGCGACGGCGCCGTCGGATGCCCTGCGTCGGGAATGCCCATGGGGAGTCGGCCCTCGCGCGGGTGCGGCCTCAGGAGGCGGCCGGTTTCCGGACCACGCACAGGACGCCGGCGCAGGAAAGCCAGGGGGAGATCCCGTCCAGGCACCGCTTGAGGATGCGACCCGCGGCGTTCAGCTCCCACATGCGCCCGCGCCTGCCGAGGAGCGGATTATAGTCGACCCACAACCCCTTTGCCTTCGGCTCCCGGTAATCATCGGCGAAGGCCCCCTCCCACTCGAATCCGGCGCGCTCAAGGATCCGGCGCATCTCGCGCGCCGTGAACCGGTACTCGGCGAACTCCCAGCGCAGGCCGCCCAGGGACGTGACCCGGCGCAGGAGCGCCATCGCCGGATGGTAGAGGAAACGCCGCAGCGGATTGTTGCAGGGGACAGCGACGAAGAGGAGGCCGCCGGGTCGGAGCACGCGGCGCGCCTCCGCCAGCGCCCGCGCGGGGCCCTCCTCGAAGTGCTCGACGACGCCCGAGGACAGGACGGCGGCGCAGCAGCCGGAGGCGACGGGCTTCTCCGCCACGTCGCCCGTGACGAGCGGGAGCCCGGGATCGTGGGCGTGGGCGCGCGCGAGGCCCTCGTGGCTCCGGTCCATGCCGACCACGTGGAATCCCTTCCCGCGGAGGTAGAGGAGCCAGCGCCCGGCGCCGCAGCCCGCGTCGAGGATCCGGCCGTCCTTCGGCAGCCGGGCGAGGAGGAGATCGCGCGTCGTTTCGTGCTCGCACAGGGCGAGGTGCTCCTCGAAGGTCTCGTCGCGCCAGTACTCGCCCTTGTGGTAGTCGGCGCCGGGCTTCTCGATCAGGAAGAACTTGTGCGGCATCAGCGCAGCCCGATCCGTTCGAGGCGCGGCCCCTCGCCGCGCCAGCCGTCCCGCATCCCGAGCAGGATGAGCCCCGCCGTGCGGAGCACCAGCCGCGGCCCCTCCCCACGCAGCGCGCGCCGCACCATGGATCCCGCGAGATAAATCGCCGACGTGGAGAGCAGGTACGCCATCTGCCGGGGGCGCGCGTGCTTGCGGGCGTACAGCACCGCGTTGCGTCCGTAGAAGTAGTAGCGGTAGTCGGCGACCGGTGAGGCGCCGTAGTGGATTGCCCCGCGGTGGTAGACGACGGAGGAGGGGAGATAGGAGACGCGCCATCCCGCCTCCCAGGCGCGCGTGCACCAGTCGACGTCCTCGTGGTAGGCGAAGAAGCGCTCGTCGAAGAAGCCGATCTCCTCCAGCGCGCGGCGGCGGAAGAGGATGCTGCAGCCGGGGACGAAGTCCCCGTCCCGGGGCCGCGAGAAGGCCTCCAGATCGCCCGCGTGCAGGCCCTCGAGGCGGATCAGCGCGGGCCGCCAGATCAGCGTGCCGAGCACGCCGTAAATCCGATCGCGGGCCTCGTACTGCATGACGCGGGAGCCGGCGGCGGCCACCTCGCGGTCGTTCTCGAGAAGGCGGACCAGCTCCTCGATGGTGTCCGGCGTCACGATGGCGTCGTTGTTGAGCACGAAGACGTAGTCGGCGCCCGAGGCCAGGGCGTGGCGCATCCCGACGTTGTTCCCGCCGGCGTAGCCGAGGTTCTCGGCGTTCTCGAGGATCCGGATGTCGGGGAAGCGCTCCCGCGCGGCGCGGGCCACCGGCTCGCGGGATGCGTTGTCGACGAGGAGGATCTCCAGCCCCGGGGTCTTCACCGC
>JBGPLH010000248.1:0-5232 GCA_041486365.1 Thermodesulfobacteriota bacterium
ATCCGCGCCGAGACAAGGCGCTTCGCCCCGTCGCTCAGCACGGATTCCATCTTCCCCAGGTTCCTTCGAACGAGTTTGACGGCGGGGATGATCGCCGTTCCCTTGAGCTTGGCCATGGGGCCGGAATCCTCCATGTCCCCGTGGGCAGGGATCAGTGCCACTCCACGTGGAACTCGCAGGGTCCCTCTCCGCGGAGCGTGCAGCGACGCTCCTCGACGAAACCGCGCTCGCCCTTGCCGGCCACCTCGATGGCGACCTTGGCCATGCCGATGATGCCGTTGCAGTAAGGGATCTTCTCCAGGCAGTTTTCGAGGCGATAGATCGCCTCCTGCTTGCCGGGGTCGGGCTGCTCGTAGTGGAGGGTTCCCGTATCGAAGTAGTTGCGCCACAGAAGCGCGGCGCGGCGCAGGGTCTTGGCCACGTCACCCGGATATACGATGTTGGAGTACACGCCCTGGAGGTCGCTGGTGGCGAGGAAGGACCCGATCACCTCCATGGCGTTTCGATCGCTTCCTCCAATCAGCTTCGTGACCGCCTGCATCACCGGGTCCGCCTGCTCCATGGGATACCAGGAGCCCGGCAGAACGCGCTGCTCGCACATCTTCCTGGCGATGCTGTCCATGTGGGGTTCCGCCTTCTCCCGATTCTTTCGAAGCAGCTTGACCGCCGGGAGCACCGCGGTTCCCTTGACGTTCGGCATGCGGGAGGAGTCCTCTGCGACGATTTCTGAAGCCATCGAGGGCGGTCCAGGGCCTCCGGACGCGCCAGACCCTTCTTATCGAGCCTCCCACGCCGATCTTGAGGCGGGAGCGTGGGCTGCCGGAACCCGAGCGCAGGGGAGTTCCGGGCGTGAAGGGACGACGGGGCGGAAAGAAGAAGGCCATTCGCAGGGACGAATGGCCTTTCTCCTGAAGCCGGCCGGTCCGGGGAATCCCGGCGCGCGGGCGGATTCGCCCGGAGCCGGGATCAGACCTCGATGTCCTTGAAGAGATCCGTCGAGAGGTAGCGCTCGCCGGCCGACGGGATGATAACCACGATCGTCTTCCCTGCCGAATCCGGCCGGGACTGGATCACGTCGGCGGCCTTCAGGGCGGCGCCGCTCGAGATCCCGACCAGGAGGCCCGCCTCCTTGGCGGCGCGGCGCGCCCACGCGAAGGAGTCCTCGTTCGTGACCTGGACGACCTCGTCGATCACCTTCGTGTTGAGGATGTCCGGGATGAACCCCGCCCCGATTCCCTGGATCTTGTGGGGTCCGGGCTTGCCACCCGAGAGCACGGGCGATGCGGTGGGTTCCACGGCGACGCAGCGGAAGGAGGGCTTGCGCGATTTGATCACCTCGCCAACGCCCGTGATGGTGCCGCCGGTGCCGATCCCCGAGATCAGGATGTCGGCTTTGCCGTCGGTGTCGCGCCAGATCTCCTCCGCCGTGGTCTTGCGGTGGACCTCCGGGTTCGCGGGGTTCTGGAACTGTTGCGGGATGAAGGCATTGGGCGTCGACTCGGCGAGCTCCTTCGCTTTCTTGATCGCGCCCGGCATTCCCTCGGCCGCCGGCGTGAGGACGAGGCTCGCGCCCAGCGCCTTGAGCAGCTTGCGGCGCTCCAGGCTCATGCTCTCGGGCATCGTGAGCGTGAGCTTGAAGCCGCGCGCGGCGCACACGAACGCGAGCGCGATGCCGGTGTTGCCGCTCGTCGGCTCGATGATCTCCGTCGCCCGGGTGATCTTCCCCGCCGCAACACCCGCGTCGATCATGCTCAGGCCGATCCGATCCTTCACGCTGGAGAGGGGATTGAAGCTCTCCATCTTGGCGAGGATATCGGCCTTCGTGCCCGGGTAGAGCGAGTTCACCCGGATGAGCGGGGTGTTCCCGATGGTCTCCGTGATGTCGTTGTAGATGCGAGCCATGTGATCTCCTTCCGAAGCCTCCGTCGGGCCCCTCCGCGGGCGCCGCGCCCGCGAACCCCGGGAGGGGAGGGAGCGGCCCTGGTGGCGGCCCCCACAAGGGCGCGCGAAAAACGCGCGCCCGATCAGGCACGGTGATCATACCGATCGCTCGCGTCGCTCGTCAAGCCGGGGAACCCGCGTGTGAAGCTTCGTTGCGGCCCCCTGGGGTGCGGACTATACTGCCCGGGACGCGTGGGAACCGGGAACCGGGGGCCGGCAGCATCGCATGCCGGGGGGAACGGAAGAGGGACGGATGGACCCGAGGATCGCCGAGTCACGCGAGCGACTGTCGGAATTATCAGGCCTTTCCGAGGAGCATCTCGATCTTGGAAAGGCCGCGTTGCTCATCGCGAAGGAGGAGTACCCGGACCTCGACGTCCCATGCTACGTGGACCGGCTCGACGCCCTCGCCGATCGCTTCCAGCGCCGCGCCTCCTCCGACTGCGGAGTCCTCGCCCTGAACACCTACCTCTTCGGCGAGGCGGGATTCGCCGGGAACACCGAATCCTACTACGACCCCCGCAACTCCTTTCTGAACGAGGTCCTCGATCGCCGCCTGGGAATCCCCATCACGCTGGCCACGCTCTACATGGAGATCGCGCGTCGGGTCGGAGTGCGGGTCGAGGGAATCGGCCTTCCGGGCCATTTTCTGCTGCGGTACGCGGGGCCGGAAGGCACTTTCTATATAGATGCGTTCAACCGGGGCGAGTTCCTCTCCGAGGATGACTGCCGGTTACGATTTCGCGAAGTGAACGACCGGGACCTCCGGTTCCGGCCCGAGTTCCTGCAGGCTGTGACGAAACGCCAGATGCTCACACGCATGCTCTGCAACCTGAAGGGGATCTACATCCAGGCCGGCGACTGGTGCCGCGCCGTGAGCGCGACGGAGCGAATACTGCTCCTGAACCCCGAGGCCTCCGGTGAAATGCGCGACCGGGGGCTCTTGTATTTCCGGCTCGAGTGTTTCCGGACCGCGCTGGGCGACCTGGAGTCGTACCTGGAGAGGGAGCCGACGGCATCCGACGCGCCCCAGGTGCAGGCGCACGTGCAGGCACTTCGCAAGCTGGTGAGCCTGATCAACTGAGCGTCACCGGGGCGTGGCTGCTCCGCCCGTCCGGAGCAGCGTCTCGAGGAAGGCGCGCGCGGCTTCCGCCCGGGTCCGGGCGGCGGCTTCGTCCGCGGCGTGCAGGGCGAGGGTGACGGCCAGATCCACCCCCGCCCCGAAGCCCCGGGCGTGGCTCTTCACGTAGACGTCGGGGAACGCGGCGCGCAGGGCGTCGAGATGGGCGGCGAGCTTCGACTCGTCGTTCATGCCCGTCGGGACGCTGATCTCGGCCCAGCCGCCGCCGCCGGCGCGGCGCGCGAGCGCCGCGATACGGGGCGCCACCTCCGCCGTGAACATCGCCCTCATCTCGGCGGGCACGCCGGGAAGCGCGAAGATCGAAAGACCTCTCCAGTCCAGCTGCATGCCCGGCGCGGTCCCCACGGGGTTGGGGAGCGGGGCGGAGCCCACGGGGAGGCGGGCCATCTTGAGGCGGGGCGGCGTGATCGTCGGATCCGCGATTCGTCCGGCGGCGTGCAACGCCCGATAGCGCTCCTCGACGATGCGCCGCGCCGACGGGAGCACGCGTACTCCGATCCCCGCCGCCCGGGCAATCCCGCCGAGCGTGAGATCGTCGTGGGTGGGACCGAGGCCCCCGGTGGTGATGAGGACGCGCCCGCCCAGCCTCCGGGCCGAGCGCACCTCGGCCGCGATGGCCGCCTCCTCGTCGTCCACGACGGTGATCCGGCGCACGTCGCCACCGTTGCGAGTGACCTCGCCCGCGATCCAGTGGGCGTTCGTGTCGAGGGTCCGGCCGACGAGGATCTCGCGGCCAACCGAGAGCAGGTAGACGTCCACCGCGCGCATCAACGCATTCTCCATCGGGTCCGGACAGGCGCCCGGATCCCGTCAAAGGATCCAACGGAAATGCCCAAGGCTCGAGCGAAGAACGACTTCGCCCAATTCGAGAAGGAAATTCAGAAGTTCGCGAAGGACCACCGCCGCGGCGCGACGGATATCGCGCTTCGCGCCGCGCGCATGATCGCGCAGATGCCCCTGGTAGAGGACAGCGGGGTGGCTCACCGCCGCAACCTCGAGAAGGCCTGCTCGACCCTGCTCGACGCCCACCCGGTGATGGCCGCTCTCTGGAATCTCGCCGACGCGGTCCTCGGGATCTCGCCCTGGCCCGCCACGCCCCAGATGGCCGCGTCCATGGTACGCGAGGGGGCGCGCGACTACATCCGGGGCATGGAGGACGATCTCTCCTCCACCGCCGACACGGCCGGCGAGCTGCTCGGGCGGTCCCGCAAGATCCTCACCCACTCCGTGAGCCGTGCCGTGCGCGAGACGCTTCTCGCCCGCGCCAAGCGATCGGCCATCGAGGTGATCTGCACCGAGGCGCGTCCCATGTTCGAAGGGCGCGACATGGCGACGACGCTCGCCAAGGCCGGGATCAAGGTAACCTTCATCCCCGATGTGGTGGCCGGCGCCATCCTCTCGGAGGGGCGCGCGGAGGCGGTGCTCGTCGGGAGCGATTCGATCTCGGCCGAAGGGGTCGTGAACAAGGCCGGGACGTGGCTCCTCGCCATGGCCGCCCACGCGGCGGGGGTCCCGTTCCACGTCGTGAGCACCCACGCGGCGCGGCTTCCCGCGGCGATCCAGGACCGGGCGCTGCAGATCTCACACCCCGGCAAGGAGGTGTGGTCCACGCCGCCGAAGAACGTCGAGGTGATCAACCGCGCCTTCGACCGGACCCCGCTCACGCTCGTGAGCCTCGTCGTGCTGGGGGGCCGGGTGCTCTCCGGCGAGCGGGCCCGAACGGAGCTCAAGGCGTTCCAGTTCTCCTCGTCCGTGGAGCGCCTCGCGCGCGCGCGGGGGTTCGATCTCTGATGAAACCCGATCCGAGACCGATCGCCGCCGCGCGAGTCTATCATCGCGCCGATGGAGAGGGGATAATCGGGGGGAAGACCTGCGTGCTTCGGGCCGGGGTGGAAGAGCGGGAACACCTGGTCGGACGCGGGCTCAGCACCTGACGCGGGAGAGGACGATGACCGAGGAAAAGGACGCGAAGGAGCCTGTGTACGGCGGGACGGCGGGGCCCGGCGCGGTGCACGGCCGGACCGCGCCGAAGGGGGAAGGGCTCGGCACGCGGCGCCAGATGGTGAACTTCGCCTTCTACAAGGTGGACCCGGCCTGGCGACGACTTCCCGAAGCCGAGCGCGAGCTGGGGAAGAAGGAGTTTGCCGCCG
>JBGPLH010000249.1:0-5227 GCA_041486365.1 Thermodesulfobacteriota bacterium
CCCCTCCCGCCGATCCGGATCGAGGGGGCGGTCGTGAAACCCATCCCGGCGGCCGCGCGCGTCGAGCCGGACGCTGCCGATCCACGCCTGCGCCTCCTGCGCGCTGGGGGGAAAGAAGCGACTGCCACCTACATCGTCCGCGTCCCGGTCGGCGGCGTCTACGCGCTCCGCATGACGGGGCGGGGCGGCGCGGAGCGCTGGCGGATCGACGGCGGCCATCCGATCACGTCGCCCCCCGCGGATCCCACCGGGCCCGTCTTCGTGCTCGCCGGAACCAAGCCCGGACCCACGGTGCCCGAGCGCAGGCTTGTCGGTTACTTCGTCCTCTCGCGGGGCGATCACGCGGTGTCAGTGGCGATCCCCGCTGGCAGCGCGCTGGCCGTTTTCGAGCTGGTGCGCCAGCCGTTCCCGCACGTGCGCCCGCCCGAGGGTTGGGCGCCCGGGGAAGCGCTGACTTTCGGGGTGAAGGCGGTGACGATGGTGCAGCTCATGCAGCTCGAGGACCAGCTTCCCGACGTGCCCCGGTCCTCGGTGTCGCGGGAAGGCGAGCGCTTCGATGACGTGCTTCCCCCGCACCAGCCGATCGGCGACCGGAGCCCCGGGAAGCCCTCGGCGGGATCCTGGATGCGCGGAGGGCAGGGCGGCGCGGCGCTCTCCTACCGGATCAATCTGCGTGAGGCCTGCGTTTACTCGGTCCTCGCCCGCATGACGGGGCGCGGGAGCGCGCGCTTCCGGCTGGACGGGCGCGTGGAGCGCAGCGTCACGACGCCGGGCGCGGGCGAGCGCTTCGCGTGGCTCCGCGTGTCGACGCTTCCGCTGGGCGCGGGAGTGCATCGCGTGGACGTGCGGCTCGGCGAGGGCGTTGGGCTCGACACCTTCCGTCTCGTCTGCCGCGACCCGGATCCGGAGGCCTCGCTCCTCCTGCTCCGCGATCTCGGCTTCCAGGAGAAGTTCCCCGGCGATCTGGTGACGGCAGCCTTCGCCGCGGGGAACCTCGACACGCCCTATTTCCGCGAGCGCATGCAGAGCCTGCTCTCGAGCTTCTTCGTGTCCACGGGGTCCGGGCCCTTCGCCTGGGGCCCGGGTTCGCCCCCTAAGACGGGGATCGAGCTCCCGACGGAGCCGACGGAGCCCCCTGACATCAGCCCGACGGTTCCTTAGTGGCCGCAGGTCCCGCGCGAAGCGCGGGCCGACAATATCCACGGAGGTTACGTCCCGTGCGTCGTCTTCTCGCTCTGGTGCTCATCGTCGCCTCGCTCGCGGCAGGACCCGGCTCGGCCCGGGCCGGCGGCCGGTTCCGTTTGCACGGCGGGCTCGAGCTGCGCGAGAGCTACGACGACAACGTCTTTCTCCTGCCGACGGACACGAAGCAGGCGTTCTACTCGACGCTGGCCCCGGTGCTGACCGTGGCCTACCGCGGCTCGAGGGTCCAGGCCGACGCGGAGAGCGGCGCCACGGTCTTCCTCTACGGCACCGACCCGGAGCTGAACGAAAATTTCTGGCACGAGAAGCTGCACGTCGCGTACCTCCTCTCGCCGCGTCTGCGGCTCGAGGGAGAGGAGCTGTACACCTCCGTGGTCGACGTGATCGGGCGCCCGGAGGACGTCTCGACGAACCTCGTGCAGGCCAATACCTGGCGGGTGGGGCCGGTGTTCCGCCGCGAGCTGGGGAGCCGGAGCCGCATGGAGGTCTCCACGAACTACGGCTGGACCAACTATGTCCGCTCCGATCTCCAGAACGGCAACAACGCGGACTTCGGCGAAGGGAACGCGGACCTGTACATGGATCGGGAGCTGTCCGAGAACATCACGCTCTTCACGCGACAGGAGTTCTCGGACCGGCGCTTCCCCGATCTCCCGTCGTCGTCCTTCACGGGGATCCTCTCCACGCTCGGCGCGCGCTGGCGCCCCGGGCGGCGGCTCGCGGTGGAGGCCTCCGGCGGATACCAGGAGGTCTTCCTCCACGACGCGGGGAGCCAGCCGGGGAACGTCGTGAACGTTTCGATTCAATACACGCCGACGCTCCGGACCCGGGTCACGGCGGGCTACAACCAGGAGTTCACGACCGACATCCACGGCACGCTGTACTGGCAGAGGCGGGCCGACCTCGGGCTCGAGCGGCAGATCGGGCCGCGCACGCTGCTGCGCCTGTCGTCGTTTTACGCGCAGTTGAACGTGGGCTCCTCGGGAAGCGGGGACAACAACTATCTGGGAGGCGGAGTGAAGCTCGAGCACCGGCTGCGCTCGAAGCTCCTCGTGGACGGGGGCTGGAACTACTGGAAGAACGCCGGCGGCCTCAGCTTCGACGATTTCGCCCAGAACCTGGCGAGCGTCGGGATCCGGTACGAGTTCTGAGCGGGCGCGGCACCCGGACGGTTCGGGCCGGCGCCCCATCGAGAAAAGGAAACACACGATGATTCGAAAGCTGGCCCTCCGGTCCTGTCTCTGCGTCGCGGTTCTCGGGGCGATCCCGGGATCTCCCGCGCGGGGGCAGGACGCGGCGCCCGCGGCGCTCTCTCGCGTGCCCGCCTCGCTGCTCCCCGGAAACGCCGGCGCGGACGTGACGCGGACGTCGGGACTTCCCGCGAGGATGGCCGATCCGATCCACACGCCCTTCGCGGCCCGGGACGCCCAGGCGGCGGTCGTGGCGCCCGCGGGGGCGCCCTCGGCTCCGGCGGGTCCTGGCCTCGCGGCACCGGCGAACGACGGGATCGAAGCACCCTCGAGAACGGAGGCGACCGGCGGTCGCGGCACGGACATGCGCGAGGGTCGCCCCGAGAGCGGGCCCGGAGGCCTCGCATCGACCAGCGCGCCGGAGCGCTACCAGGTGGGTCCGGGCGACGTCCTCCGCGTGACCGTGTGGCAGGAGCCTGACGCGTCGGGCGACTTCAAGGTTTCGGCCCAGGGAACGATCCCGCACTTCCTGCTGGGCCAGGTGGGAGTTTCCGGGCACACGGCCGCGGAGATCTCCGAGGTGCTCCGATCGGCCCTGGCCGCCGGCTTCCTGCGGGACCCGAAGGTGGACGTGCGCGTGGAGGAGTACCACGCGCAGCAGGCGTTCGTGTACGGCCAGGTGGCGCGTCCGGGGACCTACGAGCTGCGCGGGGAGACGGACGTCCTGAAGATCCTGCTGGACGCAGGCGGGCCGACGCACCTGGCGGGGGACGGCGTCACGCTCCTGCACGTCACGAAGAGCGCCAATGGAGAGGAGGTCCAGAGCCGGACGATCTCCCTGGAGAAGCTTCTCGCCCGCGGGGACCTCTCGCAGAACGCGCCCGTGGAGAGCGGCGACGTGATCTTCGTCCCCGGGAAGGATGAGTCCGCCCGCGCGGGCGCGGGCGTGGCGCCCGACGAGCGCGCCTTCTACGTGCTCGGCGAGGTGAAGAACCCGGGATCCTACCGTTTCCGCGACGGCGCCACGGCGATGACCGCGATCCTCGAGGCGGGGGGCTTCAGCGAGTTCGCGCGGCCCAACAAGACCAAGCTCGTGCGCGAGCGGGGTGCCGGTCGCGACACGAAGATTCTCAAGATGGGCGAGGTGATGGAGAAGGGGGACCGGTCGATGGATGTGAAGCTTGAGCCGGGAGACGTCCTCGTGGTCCCGAAGAGCCTGTTCTGATCACGGCGCGTGGGGGCGCGCCGTCACACATCCGCGGTCCGCGCGGGACCGCACCGGGGGGACATCGATGAAGTTCCGCTTCGACGAGGGCATCCAACTCGCCGAGTTCGTGGGAATCGTGAAGCGCCGCTGGCGTCTCGTGCTCGCGGGCTTCGCGGGCGTCCTCGGGATCGCGGTCCTGTTCACCTGGAACCAGCCCGAGATCTACAAGGCCACCACGAAGGTGATGATGGGGCAGACGCTGATCAAGGCGCTGCTCCCCGAACAGGCCAATCCCTACGAGAGCTACTTCCTCGAGAAGCTGTCCTTCGACACGCAGCCCCACGTGATCAAGAGCGACCCCGTGGCCGAGCGGGTCGTCCGCCGCCTCCGCCTGGTGCCGCCCGACGCCTCCCCGGACGCCTTGCAGGCGGCCACGCAGCGGGTGAAGGCCACGATCATGGTGGAGCGGATCCCCGAGACGCGCCTCTTCATGATCCACGCGATCGATTCGAACCCGAAGCGCGCCCGCGACATCGCCAACGCGACGGCGGAGGTCTACATCGCGCTCAACCAGGAGCGCAAGCTCGAGACCACGAAGAAGTCCATCGCCTGGCTCACGGAGGAGCTGGCCACCCTGGAGGGGAAGGTCCGGGGGAGCGAGGAGGCGATGATCGATTACCTCCATGACGAGAACGTGGACATCCCCAGCGGCACGGCGTTGGACACCGCACCGGGAGGAAGCGACCGCGCCTCCACGTCGCAGGCCTCGGCCCTGGACGCGCTGAACGCGGAGCTCACCGCGGCGGAGATCGAGCTGTCGGCACTTCGGCAGCGCTACCTCGATCGCCACCCGCGGATCCTCGCCCAGCAGGCCGCGATCCGGACGCTCGAGGAGAAGATCGCCCAGGAGACCGCGAAGAGCAGCGCCCAGAACAAGAAGCTGATCCAGTACAACATCCAGCGCCGGGAGTCCGAGCTGAACAAGGACATGCTCGTGCTCCTCATGAAGAAGCTCAAGGAGATGGACATCACCGGCGGGCTCTCCGACAACAACATCACAGTCGTCGAGTACGCGCGCATCCCCGGCGCCCCCATCAGCCCCAACAAGCCCCGCAACCTGGCCATCGGCGCGATCCTCGGTCTCCTCCTCGGCCTGGGTATCGCCTTCTACCTCGAGGTCTTCGACCGCACCGTCCAGAACCACGAGGACGCGGAGCGCTACCTGAAGCTCCCCGTCCTGGCCTCCCTCTTCTGGGTGAAGGCGGGCGAGAAGATCCGGAATCCCTTCACGCTGACCTTCGATCATCCCTCGTCGGCCGAGAGCGAGATGTTCCGCACGCTCCGGACCAACATCAAGTTCTCCCGGCCGGATGGTGCGGTGGGAGCGATCCTGCTCACGAGCAGCGGGCCGGACGAGGGGAAGAGCACGATCTCCTCCAATCTCGGCATCACGCTCGCCAGCGCCATGAAGCGCACCGTGATCGTAGACGCGGATTTCCGCAAGCCCAAGCAGCACCGGGTCTTCGGCCTGAAGAGCGGCCCGGGCCTCGTGGAGGCCCTCGTCGGCGAGGCCGAGCTGGACGCGGTGATCCAGCCCACGCGGGTGAAGAACCTGTCGGTGATCGCG
>JBGPLH010000250.1:0-5185 GCA_041486365.1 Thermodesulfobacteriota bacterium
CCACGGACGCGGCCACCGGATCCTTCCCGCGGAGCTCAACTTCCGCGCGAACATCTATGGCATGAAGCTGCTCGGCGTGGAGTGGCTGATCGGCGTGTCAGCCGTGGGCTCCATGAAGGAGGAGATCCGCCCGGGTCACATCGTGCTCCCGGACCAGTTCATCGACCGCACGAAGAACCGGGCTGAGACCTTCTTCGGCGGCGGCGTGGCGGTCCATGTCGCCCTCGCCGATCCGGTCTGCCCGGCGCTGCACGGTGTTCTGATCGGCGCGGCCCAGGAGGCGGGCGCCCACGTGCACGGGCACGGCGTCTACCTCTGCATCGAGGGGCCGCAGTTCTCCACGCGCGCCGAGTCGGTGCTCTACCGTTCCTGGGGCGTGGACGTCATCGGCATGACGAACGCGCAGGAGGCGCGGCTCGCCCGGGAGGCCGAGATCTGCTACGCCACCGTCGCGCTCGCGACGGATTACGACTGCTGGCAGCAGGCGGAGGAGGGCGTCACCGCCGACGCGATCATCGCGGTGCTCCTCCGCAACGTCGAGACGGCCCGCCGGATCGTGCGCCACGCGGTGCCCCACCGCCCCTTGCCCCGTCGCTGCGCCTGCCCGAGCGCGCTCGCCAACGCGATCATCACCGATCGCCGTAGTATCCCCGGGCCCGCGCGCAGGAAGCTTGGGCTGCTCCTGGGCAAATACCTGTAGGGAGGAACCGTGAGCCTGCTCGTCGTCGGATCGATCGCCTACGACTCCGTCGAGACCCCCTTCGGCCGCGTGGAGGACGCGCTCGGGGGCGCCGCCGCACACTTCTCGGCGGCGGCCACGTTCTTCACGAAGGTGAAGCTGGTGGGGGTGGTCGGAGAGGACTACGATCTCACCCACCTCGACTTCCTGAAGAAACGCGGCGCCGATCTGGACGGCGTCACCTGCGCGAAGGGGAAGACGTTCCGCTGGAAGGGACGCTACGGCTTCAACCTGAACGAGGCCGAGACCCTGGACACTCAGCTTGGCGTCTTCGCCGACTTCAAGCCCGAGCTCCCGAAGGCCTACCGGAAGACCCCGTATGTGTTCCTTGCCAACATCCACCCGGCGCTCCAGCTCGACGTGCTGAAGCAGGTCGAGAAGCCGAAGTTCACCGCCATGGACACCATGAACTTCTGGATCCAGGGGGAGCGGGCAGCGCTCGAGAAGACGCTTGCGGCGGTGGACATGGTGGTGATCAACGAGGGGGAGGCGCGGCAGCTCTCGGGCGAGTACAACCTGATTCGCGCGGCGCAGGCCATCCTCTCCTACGGCCCCACCCGGCTCGTGATCAAGCGGGGCGAGTACGGCGCCCTTCTCTTCACAAAGGATCACATCTTCGCCTCCCCCGCCTATCCTCTCGAGTCGGTCTTCGACCCCACGGGCGCCGGCGACAGCTTCGCGGGCGGCCTCATGGGCCACCTCGCCCGCACGGGGAATCTCTCCAACGAGAGCCTCCGCCTGGCGATCGTGCTGGGCAGCGTGATGGCCTCCTTCCACGTGGAGGACTTCTCGATGGACCGGAACAAGCGGCTCGTCCCGGAGGAGATCCAGGCGCGTTTCCGCGCGTTCCGGGCGCTCACCCAGTTCGAGGATCTCACGCTACCGGGCGAGTAGGGGCGTGGGGCGCGCCCCGCGACCGGGTCGCTCCCGGTCAAGCCCTGTGGCCGCGCGCCGATGAGGAATGGAGCACCGCCGTGCTCCGAATTGACGCCCCCGATGGGTGGGGTGTAAGTTCGGGCACCGGTTCGGGGGATCCGATGTTCGTGCGTCAGCCCGCGCTCGAAAGCCTCGCCGTCTCATCCGGGGACCTCCTCCTCCTGCTCATCTCCCTCAATCGCCCCATGGTCGCCCTCGAGGACTACGCGACCGACGAGGCGGATGCGACGATCTGCACGGTGCGGCGCGAGAGCGACATGGTGTCCACCGTGGTGCACCTCCTGTTGCAGCAGGGGAGGACGGCGCTCTTCTACACCTACGAATCCGATCCCTACCCGGAGGATCTGCGCGGCCCCGTGGAAGAGGAGGCGATCGATTTCGTGGAGAGCCTCGGGTTCATCATGGACGATACGCGCTTCGCCGGGATCAGCCCCGACGATCAGAAGGCGCTTCTCGAACGCCCGGCCTTCACCGGCGCGCTCGACGAGTCGCCGTCGCCCGGGGCGGCGGAAACGGCTTTCGAGGTCCCGCCTGATCCCGCATTCCAGTACGATCCCATAACGCCCGAGCGGCTCGACACCATCGGCGCGGCGCCCGACGAGGAGACCCCCGCCCCGCCGCCGGCCGAGGCAGCCTTCCAGGTTGCGCTCCCGGAGGCCTCGCTGCAGGAGATGGAGATCGTTCTGGACGATGTCTTCCAGGACCCCCGCCCTCCGGAGGTCCCGCCGGAGGTCCCGCCGGAGGTCCCGCCGGAGGTCCCGCCGGAGGTCCCGAGCGTAGCGAGGGCCGACTCTATCAGTGACGCGAGGGCCGACTCTATCAGTGACGCGAGGGCCGACTCCATAAATGACGCGAGGGCCGACTCTATCAGTGACGCGAAGGCCGACTCCGGAAATGCGGGAGCCGACTCATCTCAGGAACTCCGCGTCGCAGGACCAGGCCCGGGGTCGACAAGCGTGTCCCCCGTCGGGCAATACGAGAGGCCGGGTCCCACGGCGGGCGGCTCGCTCTCCCGCTTCCGGCGGAAGACAGCTCCGGCCGACCTCTACACGATCCACGGGGTTGGTGGAGAGGAGCGCGTCCCCGGCCCCGAAGAAACAGGGCGGCCCGCAGTGGTCTCCGAGGCCGATCCCGCGCCGCCCATCCTGAAGGACCGGTGCGCGGAAGATGCCCCCACCGACCCCGTCGATCCGGATATCCGTCGGCGGCGGGCGAGGGCGCGCTTCCTCGCTTCCTTCTGAGCCGCCGCGCAGGCATACTCACCCCGCGCGCGGCCACCGGACGCATTCCGGGGGGACCCGCGTGTCCGGCGTTTCGCACCCCCATCGAATTTTCCGATCCTCCCGACGATCCTCGAACGAAACTGCCTTCGGCGGAGAAGCGATGTCGGAGTCGTTCGGCCGTTACCTGAAGCGGGAGCGCAAGCTCCGTGAGATACCGCTCGCGGAGATCGCGCGGGAAACGAAGATCAAGGTCGGGCTCCTGCGCGCGTTGGAGGACGACCGGGTCGAGGAGCTCCCGTCTCCCGCCATCGTGAAAGGATTTCTCCGCGCCTACGCGCGCATGCTGGGACTCTCGGCCAACGATCTCCAGCTTCGCTACCAGTCGTTCCTTGAGGAGGTTGCCCCGGATCGGCTGCGGCCTCAATCGCTGCGGCCCTGGGTCCCGCGCAAGCGGCGGCGCATGAGCGCGGTCGGATGGCTCCTCCTGATCGCGCTCGGAATCGGCGTCGGGCTCCATCTCACGGGGAGCGAGCCCGCCCGGGGGCCCCAGGAGGAATCGACATCCGGGGCGGACAGTGAGGTCGTGTACCGGAAAAATTACCTGAGCGAGATCGAGACGGGTGCGCCCCCGGGCACGCCGCCGCGCATCGCCGCGGCGAGCCCCGAGTGGCCGGGTCCGGCCTCGGGCGGCATGTATGTTCTCCTGCGCGCGCTGGCGCCGACCACGGCCGCCGTCTCGCTCGACGGCGGGGCAACCCAGCCCATCGTGCTGCTACCGGGCCAGCCCGTCCTGCGCCACGCCTTCCGGGGGATGGTGATCGATACCCCGGAGCCGGCCTTCGTCGAGGTGGAAATGAACGGCGAGCGGCTTCCGCCGCGGAACCTCCCGGGGGGGCAGCGGCGGATCGTGCTACGCGCGCCGGAGTTGCCTCCGACGGGGGAGGAATCCCCGTCCCATGGGCATCCCATCACGTCGCTAGAGGCCGATGCCTCCGGGGAGGTGCCGATGCCGGCGATCACGCCCGTGGCCGGACTGAACCTCATCGGCCATCTCACGTCGACCCCCGCGCCGCTGGACGGAAAGCGCCGGAATGCGGCTTCCTCCGGGCGCGCGGAGTCACCCGCGGACGAGCCCGAAGCCCCCGCCAAATCGACCCCCGGGTCCCCGCATCGCCCGGCTGTGCCACCGGAAATCCCCGCCGCCCCCTCAAATTCCCCGCCGAAGGGCCGATAAAGCCTTCCAGGAGGGGCGCGGCTTTCCGCGCTCCGCATGGTTTCTGCATCCTCCCGGGTCTCGCGCCTTCGGACCCCCATCCATCCGTGGAGGGGGCTCCGCCGGGCGCGCCGCCCGGTTCGGGAGATCGCCGGCATGTCCCTGGACCTGTTTCTCTGGATCGCCCTCGGTGTCGTCCTGGTGGGCAGCATCCTCGCCGTGTACCGGACCTACCAGTGGGGTGTGAGCACGACGGCGATCGTCTGGATCTTCGGATCGGTCGCGCTCGCTTCCTTTCTGGGATTTCTCTGGGCCAAGACGGCCTCCACGATCGTCCTGGCGCTCTGCACGCTCGCGGTGACGCTGTCCGCCATCGTGGTCACGCGCCTGGTCGCGGTGGAGATCGCACGCGGCGTCAGCTCCATGGCCCTGGTGATCGAGGACCTGACGCGCACCCGTGACTTCAAGCGCCGGCTGCCGGAAGACGGCACGGACGCCTTCGCCCGGCTCGCGCGGGGCGTCAACCAGATCCTCGAGCAAAGCCATCAGATGGTAACGCGGCTGGCCGATGCGGGGAGCATGGTGAACCGCGTCACCGACGACATCGGCGATGCGAGCAAGGCCGTGTCAGACTCGAGCGACGAGCAGTCCTCCGGCGTGCTCGAGGCGACGAGTGTCATCCAGCAGATGAACGCGTCGATCAAGGGGATCGCCGAGCACACCGACCGCCTGAGCGTGTCCGCCGAGGAGTCGTCGTCGTCGATTCTCGAGATGGGCGCCACGGTCGAAGAAGTGAGCGGCAACGTCGAGAGCCTCGGCCAATCGGTCGACACGTCGGTCTCCTCGATCGAGCAGATGGCCCAGTCGATCCGCGAAGTGGCGCGCAACGTGGAGAGCCTCTCCGAGGTGGCGGAGGAGACGAGCGGCCTCATGGAGCAGATGGTCGCGTCGATCCGCCAGGTGGAGGGGAACGCGGCGGAGACGAAGCGGTTGTCGGTGGACGTGGTGGAGGCGGCTGAGCAGGGCCGCGAGAAGGTGTCGGCCACCATCGCCGGCATCGAGGCGATCCGGTCG
>JBGPLH010000251.1:0-5184 GCA_041486365.1 Thermodesulfobacteriota bacterium
CCCGATCCTGGATCTGGAAGCCTTCGCCGAAGGTTGTGGCGAACGAACTCTCGTTCCCGCCCGGAAGCGTGCCGGCGGGGGCGGCGACGTCGCGCAGCATCCGCATCTATATCGGGCCCAAGCTCATCTCCGAGTTGAAGCGCGCGGGCGTGGGGCTCGAGGAGTCGATCGCATTCGGCGTGTTTGCAATCCTCGCCCGTCCGCTTCTCTGGATACTGAACTTCTTCGAAAGCTTCGTGCGGAACTATGGCGTGGCGATCATCCTGCTCACGATGCTCGTGCGCCTCGCCTTCTATCCACTGGCCTCGAAGCAGTTCCGATCGATGAAGGAGATGCAGCGGCTGCAGCCGCTGATCCAGGAGCTCAAGGAGAAACACGGCGACGACCGTGAGCGCTTCAACCAGGAGATGATGCAGCTGTATCGCACCCACAAGGTGAACCCGCTTGGCGGCTGTCTACCGATCGTCGTGCAAATCCCCGTGTTCATCGCTCTTTACCAGGCCCTGCTCAACTCCATCGAGCTCCGGCAGGCCCCGTTCTTCGCATGGATCCAGGATCTCTCGGCGCCGGACCATACGTACATCACGCCGATCCTCATGACGGCCTCGATGTTCGCCCAGCAGAGAATGTCGCCCCCGATGGCCGACCAGGCGCAGCAGCGGGTGATGATGTTCATGCCGCTCATCTTCGGGTTCATGTTCCTGAACTTCCCCTCGGGGCTGGTGTTATACTGGCTCGTGAACAACATGCTCTCGATCGCCCAGCAGTACTGGATCAACCGCCAGCACGGGTGAACCCCGGCTGCCCTTCACGGAAACAGGAATGGACGTCAAGGAATTCGCCGCCGAGACGCTGGAAGAAGCCACGGCCAAGGCGGAAGCCCACTTTCGCGTGAGCCGGGACCAGATGAAGATCAAGGTCGTCGCCGATGAGGCCGCCGGGCTGCCGGGCTTTGGCCCGGGCAGGCGCGCGCTGATCATCGCGCGCCCGGCGGCAGGAGCGGCGGTCCCCGTCCGCCCGGCCCAGCGCGAGGAACGGCAGGAGGTTGTGCCGGTTCGGGTGGACGCGCTCCGGGAGCCATCCGGAGCGCCGCGGGGACGGCAGACGGAGCTGTCGGAACGCGCGCGGGAGTGCCTCGCAGGTGTCCTCACGCGCATGGGGGCGGGACAGGAGGTCGACGTGGCGGGCGGCGAGACCGAGAACGCGATCGAGCTCGACGTACGGACCGATACGCGAGGTCTCCTGACGGCAGAAGGGGGCGAGGTGCTCGAAGCCCTCACCTACCTGGTGAACCGGATGACCAACAAGGGCGCCCCGGACGCGAAGCGGGTGGTGGTCGAGGCGGAGGGATACCGGAGTGACCGCGTGGCGAGTCTGGAGCATCTGGCGCTCACGATGGCCGAGAAGGTCAAGTCGAGCGGCAGGCCCGTCGCGCTGGAGCCCATGAATTCCTACGATCGGCGGATCATTCACGTTACCCTGCAGAAGGTGGCAGGTGTGGCAACGGAGAGCGAGGGCAGCGGATCGCTCAAGCGACTGGTGATCCGCCCCGCGGACGGCTGATTCCTCGCGGTCTTCACGGAGAATGCGCGCTTGGGGCGCGCTTCTTTCGGGCGCGCTGTACACTTACTAGTGTATAAACGCAGGGCGTGCGGATCCCGCCTGTGCATCAACCCCCGGGGCCAGGCTGGGCACGCCGGCAAGGAAATGGCTGGCGCCGCGCGAAGCCAGTTGTTATCCGGCGGTGAGGAATCCGACCAGTCGCCGAGTCGTCGCGATCGGGACGGCGTCCGAACTCTACCAGGGAAGGTCCGCACCCGATGGGGCCCAAGAATGTTCCACGTGGAACAGGTGAAGCCATGAGGACGAAGTCGCCGAAGAGAGAACGCCAGAGTGACAGGACCTCGAATTCCCCCGGATCCGCCTCGAGCGAGAGCAAGTCCATCGCGGGAGCATTGTCAGCCGAGGAGCGGCTTCTCCTGCACGAATGGTGCGCCGCGCGGGGTGTCGCCGTTGACGAGCCCTCGGTCGATCGGCTCGGCGTTTACCGTGACCTGCTCCTCGACTGGAACACTCGCATGAACCTGACCTCCATGCGGGATCCGCGGGACGTCCTCATCAAGCACTTCCTAGATTCACTGGCGATCCTTCCTTGGGTGCCAGGGGGAGAGCCGGTGCTCGATATCGGAACCGGCGCGGGCTTCCCCGGGATGGTGCTGAAGCTGGCCCGTCTCCCCCAGCCGGTTGGCCTGGTGGAGGCGACTGGAAAGAAGATCGGCTTCCTGGAGCACATTCGCCGTGTCTTCCGGTTGGAGGCGTGCGATATATCTCACCGCCGTCTCATCGGGGACGAGGCCGACCTCCGTGGGCGTTTCGGGGTTGTGGTTTCCAGAGGCGTCCAATCACCCGCCGATTTCGTTCGCTGGGCCGAGTCCTACCTGAAGCCGGGAGGGTGCATCCTTGCGATGACGGGACGAGCGGGTCCCTCCCCGGGCCTGAAAACCGAAGCATTCGTACGGTCAACCGGATGTCGCCTTGAGCACATCGAACAGTTCGAGCTTCCCGAAAAAGCGGGCACCCGGCATCTGCTCCTCTTCCGGTACCTGGACTTGGCGGCGAATGTTCCACGTGGAACATGAATTCTGGATCACCGTCTATTTTGGGGCTTGCGTCAGGCCCGACCCGCATCCATAATCGCCCCCACCTTGAAGGGTGGCAGACTCCCACGGGGATCCCCCCTACCCCGCCGCCCAACACAATCAAAATAATAAGCAATTACGATAGGTTAAAGTGGGCAGAATCATTGCCGTCGTCAACCAGAAGGGCGGCGTGGGGAAGACGACCACCGCCGTCAACCTGTCGGCATCGCTCGCGGTGGCCGAGAGGCGGACTCTTCTCATCGATCTGGACCCCCAGGGAAACGCCTCCTCCGGGTTCGGTCTCCTCGGGGAGGAGGGCGAGGGAAGCGTCTATCACGTCGTTATCGGCAAGCGATCCATCCCCGAGGTGACCCGGAAGTCCGCGCTCGCCTTCCTCGACATCGTGCCAGCCGGCCCGGATCTTTCGGGCGCGGAGATCGAGTTGGTAGGAATGCTCGCGCGCGAAAAAAAACTCGCCGTGGCGATCCGGGAGGTCGTCGATCGCTACGAATACGTCCTCATCGATTGCCCCCCTTCGCTCGGACTTCTCACGGTGAACGCACTCACGGCCGCCCACGCCACGCTGATCCCGATGACCTGCGAGTACTACCCGCTCGAGGGAATCGCCCGGCTCTTTCGCACCATGGAACTCGTCCGCGCCGAGCTGAACCCGGGGCTCGAGACGGCCGGCATCCTTCTGACGATGGTCGATTTCCGAAGCAACCTCGCGCAGCAGGTGGCGCGCGAGGTGCGCACGCATTTCCCGCAGCTGGTGCTGGACACGATGATCCCGCGTAACGTGCGCCTGAGCGAGGCGCCGAGCCACGGAAAACCGATCCTCCTGTACGACGTCAACTCCAGGGGCGCCGTGAGCTACCTGGACCTGGCGCGCGAACTGATGCGTCGCGAGAAAGGATCCTGATGCCGGAACGAAAGGCGCTGGGCCGGGGACTGGCAGCGCTCCTTCGCGAGCCCGACCGGGGCGCGGGGGACGTGCGGCCGATTCCGATCGGGGACATACACTCAAATGCGTTGCAGCCGCGCAAGCGATTCGACGAGGCCGGCCTCGCGGAGCTCGCGGCGTCGATTCGCGAGAAGGGGGTGCTGCAACCGATCGTGGTCCGCCGGCGCGATTCGGGCTATGAGATCGTGCTCGGTGAGCGGCGGTGGCGAGCCGCCCAGGCGGCGGGCCTCGAGGCCATCCCCGCCCTCGTGCGTGACACTTCCGATCGCGAGTCGCTCGAGATAGCCCTCGTGGAGAACATCCAGCGGGAGGATCTCAACCCGATCGAGCTGGCCACCGCATACCGAGGTCTGATCGAGGTGAATGGGTTGAATCAGGAGGATCTGGCGAGCCGGCTCGGGAAGGACCGGACGACCGTGGCGAACACGCTCCGGCTCCTGAGCCTGCCAGAAGACATTCAGATCAACCTGGTCGAAGGTGCTCTTGCGATGGGGCACGCGCGGGCGTTGCTCGGGGCGGCTTCCCCCGCGCGGCAGCGGTTCCTGCGGGACCGGATCCTGCGGGAAGGGCTCTCCGTGCGGGAGGTAGAGCGTCTGGCCCGTGAGGAGCGCGCTGTGCCGCCCCGTGTGCGTCGGGAGGAGCCTAAGGTCGAGCCGGCCCTGGCCCGCATCCAGGGCGATCTGCAGCGGCGCTTCCAGACCCCTGTCTTCGTGCGCCGGCGCGGGAAGCGGGGCGCCATCGAGATCGTGTTCTACGGCGAAGGCGATCTCGACCGGATCGTGCGGCTGATGCTCGGATAGCGATCGCCTGTGGTTCGCGGCGGAGCGCGCCGGGCCCGGGAAGAGCGGGTCCGGCCTCGGGCGGAGCAGGGCGCGCGCCCGTGGAGCGCCGCACGGACGACGATCCGTTTCACCTGGCAGTGAGGCCCCAGTTCCCCCCGGGAGACATGACATGTGGAAAGAGATCTTCACCAATCCCAGAGTTGACGAGGAACAGGAGGAGAGCATGCCCGAGGAGTACAAGCGCCCCCGCCCCCTTCGCCATGCCGATGACCTCGCCGCGCCCCGCGCGGCGGCTGAGCGCGTCAGCTCATTCCTCGATCAGGGGACGGAGTTCGATGGGAAGCTTGCCTTTCAGGGAGCCGTCCGGGTGAACGGCAAGTTCTCGGGCGAGATCTTCTCGGACGGGATCCTCTACGTCGGGGAGCAGGGCGCGGTGAACGCGGAGATCCAGGTGGACACCGTGATCGTCAGCGGTGAAGTCACGGGCGACGTGACGGCGAAGTCCAAGGTGGAGCTCCAGAGCAGCGCCAGAGTCCGGGGCAACATCAAGACCCAGGTGCTGAAGATCGACGAGGGAGCGCTGTTCGAGGGGAACTGCTCCATGCGGCCGGAGGAGCCGGTCCGACGCCGCGGCGCTGCGTCGCGGGAGGCGGTGGAGGAGCCCGCCGGCGAGCAGAAACCGCTCGAGCTGGCCTGATTCCTGGCGACCTCCAGGGGTTGACGCTCTCCGTCCCTTGAGATAAAGAATAGCCTTTTCCGGCCGCCTTTCGGGGCGGCCCGGTTCTCCGGACGCCGCGCC
>JBGPLH010000252.1:0-5154 GCA_041486365.1 Thermodesulfobacteriota bacterium
CGGGACATCCTCGACCGCGTGGAGGCGCGCGTGGTGGCGGATCGTCTGGAGCTCGAGAAGGGGAACAAGACCGCGACAGCGGGGAGTCTGGGGATCAACCGCGAGACCCTCTACCAGAAGATCGCGAAGTACGGGATCGGCGCGACCGGCCGGGCTCCCGCGAGGCCGCCGGCGACCGGGGAGGCCCGCGAGGACGACGCGCCGCCGGATCCGAATGGAGGATCGCCGATCTCGTGATTCGCCAGACGGCCCTGATCCTTCTCGCGCTCCTCGCTCCGCTCGCCGCGCAGGCGCATCCCCTCGACGAGAGCCGCTCGGACATCACCGTCTCGGAGCGGACGATCGTCTGGCGACTCTCCGTCGACAGAACGTTCCTTTCGGCGGTCGACAGCAACGGGAACGGCGTGCTCGAGCCCTCCGAGATCGAGGCCAACGCACCCGCCCTCGACCAGTTCTTCGCGCACCGGCTCTTCCTGAATTCGGGCGGCCGTCTCTGCACCCCCGCCATCATGCACATCGGCGCGCCCCGCGGCCTGCCCCGCGTCCTCATCGTGGTCGAGTATCGCTGTCCCGCGCCGATCAAGAAGCTTCGGATCGAGATGCATCTTTTCGACGGCGTCTCGCCGAACTGGGTAAGCCTCGCACGCCTCACCTGGGGCCGGGCGGTGCGGGAGTTCGCGTTCCGCGAAGGGGCCGGATCCTGGGACGTGAGCGGCGCGCCCTCAGCGGGGCTGCTCGCGCAGCTCCGCTCGTTCCTCGCCCTCGGGATCGAGCACATCTTCACGGGCTACGATCACCTGCTCTTCCTCGTCGGGTTGCTCCTCCTAGGCGGTCGCTTCTGGTCGCTGGTCAAGATTGTCACGGCCTTCACGGTGGCCCACAGCGTGACGTTGATCCTCGCCGCGCTCGGAGTGGTGCACGTCTCGTCGCGCATCATCGAGCCGGCCATCGCCCTCTCGATCGCCTACGTGGGGGCGGAGAACTTCTTCCTGAAGTCGACGGATCGGCGCTGGATGATCGCCTTCGCCTTCGGCCTGATCCACGGCTTCGGCTTCGCGAGCATCCTGCGCGAGATGGGGCTCCCGGAGCGCGGGCTCGTGCTCTCGCTCCTGTCCTTCAACGTCGGCGTGGAGCTCGGCCAGATGGCCGTCGTGGCGGTGGTGCTCCCGATCATCCTTCTGGTGAGAAGGCAGGCGTGGCAGCGATGGGCGATCCATGCCGCGTCGCTGGTGATCCTGGGGATGGGGCTCTACTGGTTCGTGGAGCGGCTTGCCGCCTGAGGCGCCGATCTCGTCTCAGGAGATCAAAGCCCGCACGCTGCGCACGGCCAGATCGAGCGCTCCCGCGGGGAAGATCCCGAGGATGATCGTGGCGGCGGCGGACACGAGGAGCGCCAGGCCGCAGGCGGTCGAGGGTCCCGTGGCGCGCAGGTCGCGCGTCGGCTCGTTCCGGTACATGACGCCGATCACGCGCAGGTAGTAATACATCGACACCGCGGAGTTGAGCACGGCGAGGATCACGAGCCAGGTGTCGCCCGCCTCGAGCGCCGCGCGGAAGATGTAGAACTTCCCTGTGAAGCCCGCCGTCGGCGGGATTCCCCCGAGCGAGAGCATGAAGAGGGTCATCGCCAGCCCGAGCGCCGGGCGCGTGTAGCCCAGCGCGGCGAGGTCGTCGATTTCCTGTCGCTCCTCACCGTCCCGCACCAGCAGGATCACCACGGCGAAGGCGCCCAGATTCATGAAGGCATAGGCGAGCAGGTAGTAGAGCACCGCGGCCTCCCCCGCCGCCGTCCCCGCCACCATCCCGACCAGCACGTAGCCCGCGTGGGCGATGCTCGAGTAGGCGAGCATCCGCTTGATGTTGTGCTGGGCGATCGCGGCCACGTTCCCCACCGTCATCGTCGCCAGGGCGAACACCCACAGCAGCGCATTCACCTTCTCGGCCGACAGATCGAAAGCGACCAGGAACACGCGCAGGAACGCCGCGAAGGCCGCGGCCTTCACGCCGACCGCCATGAAGCCGGTGATCGGCGTGGGGGCGCCCTCGTAGGCGTCCGGGGTCCACATGTGGAAGGGGACGGAGGAGATCTTGAAGCCGAAGCCCACGAGGAGGAGCCCGACCCCCGCCAGCGCCAGCGGCGTGGGCTTCCAGGCCGCGCGGATCGACGCGAGGTCCGTCGCGCCCGTCGTTCCGTAGATCATCGCGATCCCGTAGAGGAAGATCCCCGAGGCGAAGGCGCCTAGCAGGAAGTATTTCAACGCGGCCTCGTTGGATTTCACGAGCCTCCGGTTGAAGCCCGCGAGCACGTAGACCGGGATGCTCATCATCTCGAGGCCGAGGAAGATCATCACGAGATCCGTGGCCTGGGCCATCGTCATCATCCCGGCCACCGCGCACAGGATCAGCACGTAGTACTCGCCGTGGTGGGCCCCGACCTCCTCGAGGTAGTTCACCGACGCGAGGACCGTGAGGACGGCGCCCGTGAGCAGGATGAGATTGAAGAAGATCGCGTAGGCGTCGAGGTGGAGCATCGGATGCGCCTGCCGCATGAACCGGAGCGGCGTCTCCCCCCAGAGCGCGACGCTGGAGACGGCGGCGAGGACCATCGTGCCCACGGTCACGGCGGCCAGGGCCGCCCGGCCGCGGCGCGGAATCACCAGATCGAGCATCAGCACGAGCAGCGCGCCGCCGCTCACGATGAGGATCGGCTCGAGCGCCCGGAGATCGATCGCCGCCATCGAGAAGCCGGTCATCGTAGTCTTCTCTCCTGAATCGCCGCCACCCGCCCTCCGCCGTGCGCCGCCGGCGCGGCCGCCTGCCCGCTCCCCTTCCACGACTTCGCGCTCTTCGCCTCGACCCGCGCCATGAGCGCCGCAAGCGTCGCGTCGGTTCGCGACGTGAAGAGCCCGGGCTGCACACCGAGCCAGACGATCGGGATCACGACGGCGAGGATCACGCCGATCTCGCGGAGGTCCAGATCGAGAAGCGAGCGGTTCTCCACCCTGTCGCAGGGCCCGAAGAAGACCCGCTGCACCATCCAGAGCATGTAAACCGCCGCGAGGATCACGCCCGTGGCGGAAAGCGACGCGGCCCAGGGGTGCGTCTTGAAGGCGCCGAGGAGAATGAGGAACTCGCCCACGAAGCCGTTCAGGCCCGGGAGCCCGATGGAGGAGAGCGTCACGATCAGGAACAGGGCTGCGTAGATCGGGAGCGGCTTGGCCAGCCCGCCCAGCTGCGCGATCTCCCGCGTGTGCCGCCGCTCGTAGATCATGCCGACCAGGAGGAACAGCGCCCCGGTCGACAGTCCGTGGTTGATCATCTGGAGCAGCCCGCCGGAGAGCCCCTGTGCGTTCAGCGCGAAGATCCCCAGCATCACGAACCCGAGATGGCTCACCGAGGAGTAGGCCACGAGCTTCTTCACGTCGGCCTGCACCATGGCCACGAGGGCGCCGTAGATGATCCCGATGACGCAGAGGCCGATGAGCCAGGGCATGAGCTGCGCCGTGGCGTCGGGGAAGAGCGGGAGCGAGAAGCGCAGGAACCCGTAGGCGCCCATCTTGAGGAGGATCGCCGCCAGGATCACGGAGCCCGAGGTCGGCGCCTCCACGTGGGCGTCCGGAAGCCAGGTGTGCAGCGGCCACATCGGCACCTTCACGGCGAAGGCGAGGGCGAAGGCCATGAAGAGCAGCGTCTGCGGGTTCCACCAGCCGGGCCCGAAGGGAATGTGCACCTCGTACAGGCGCAGGAGGTCGAAGCTCCAGGACCCGAACTGCTGGTGGTGGAGCAGGTATAGATAGATGAGGGCGACGAGGAGGAGCAGGCTCCCGACCAGCGTGTAGAGGAAGAACTTGACCGCGGCGTACACGCGGCGAGGCCCTCCCCAGATCCCGATGATCAGGTACATCGGGAGAAGCATCGCCTCCCAGAAGATGTAGAAGAGGAAGAGGTTGATCGACACGAAGGCGCCGAGCATCAAGGTCTCGAGCGCGAGCATCGTCACCAGGAAGGCCCTCACGTGGCGCGTGATGTCGGTCCAGGCGGAAACGAGCGTGATCGGGACGAGGAAGGTCGTGAGCAGGACGAGAAAGAGGCTGATGCCGTCGAGACCGACCTTGTACTCGATCCCGTACTCCGGGATCCAGGGCGCCGCGTGCACGAACTGGAAGCCGCCGCTCGACGGGTCGAAGCGCGTCCAGAGCACGAGCGAGAGCGCGAAGGTGGCGAGCGAGGCGGCGAGCGCGAGTCCGCGGAAGGACTTCTCCGCCGCCGCCGGGAGGACGAGCAGCACCAGCGCCCCGGCGAGGGGGAGGAACGTCACGCAGGTGAGGAGGTTTTCCGTCGGCATGCTCGCGTTCCCTACCGGAGAGCGATGTACAGGATCACGGCCACCATCCCCGCCGTCATGGCGAGGGCGTAGGTCTGTGCCACGCCGGTCTGAAGGCGGCGGATCACGTTCATGGCGGCGCCTTCCACGAGGCTCGCGACCCCGTTCACGATCCCGTCGATGATGCGCACGTCCACGATCCGGAAGAGGATCGTCTCCGACACCGCGTGGATCGGCCGCACGATCACGAGGTCGTACAGCTCGTCCACGTAGTACTTGTTCGAGACGGTGCGCATGAGGAACTCGAAGGCCTTCGACTTCATCGCGAGCACCATCGGGATCATCCCTTTCGCTTTCGCGTAGACGATCCAGGCGAGCCCGATCCCGAGGATCGCGATCGCGACAGACACCGCCGCCATCCCGAGCTCCGAAGGCCCGGCGTGCACGGCCGCGTGCAGGGCGGCCGGTCCCCGTGCTCCGAAGACGGGCTCGAGGAAATGATGGAAATGGTTCCCGCCCACGAGGCTTCCGCCGAGGGCCTCGGGCCAGCCGATCATCCCCGCCGTGAACGAGAGCACCGCGAGGATCGCCAGGGGCACCCACATCACCGCCGGCGACTCGTGGATGTGCTGCTTCGTCTCGTGGTCGGCGCGGCAGTCACCGGTAAACGTCAGGAAGAAGAGGCGAAACATATAGAAGGCCGTGATCAAGGCGGTCACGGCGCCCACCGTCCAGAGGGCGGTCGAGGCCCGTACCGCTTCGAACAGGATCTCGTCCTTCGAGAAGAAGCCGGCGAAGGGAGGGATCCCGGCGATCGCCAGCGTCGCCGC
>JBGPLH010000253.1:0-5145 GCA_041486365.1 Thermodesulfobacteriota bacterium
GGAGCGATCTCTTTGTCCACCACACCGCCATCCGGGGTGAGGGCTTCAAGTCGCTGGCCGAGGGTGAGCGCGTGGAGTTCGACGTCGTGGACGGCAAGAAGGGTCCGGCGGCGGACGGCGTCATCAAGCTCGGTAGCTGACCCGCTTTCACGCCGATGAAGTGAGATGGGGGTCATCCTCGATGCAGAGGATGGCCCCCTCTCTTTTTTCGCGCGCATGGGGTTGGACGAGCGGCGGCCCGCAGTGTCTCCTCCGCGGCCGTCTCCGGGAACTTCGCGCTAGGGGTTGATGGCCGTGGCGGTCTCGCGCAGCGCCTCCTGGACCCTGATCGTGCCCCGGCGCGCCGCCGAGGGGCGCTTCGCCTTCTTGCGGGGCGCGGGCTCGACCAGGCGCTCGATCTGCCGCAGCGTCTTCAGGACCTGGCGCCTGGCGCGGGTGTTCAGCTTGCGCCAGTTGCGCTCGCCCTGGGCCTCCAGGCGGCCGAGCTCCCGGCTCGCCTCGCGCAGCGCGCGCGTGCCACGCCGGCGGTAGGCGGCCTGGGCGGTGTTGATCCGTCGCTCGAGTTTCGAGAGCAGGGTGCCGATGCTGCGGGAGTACTCCTTCAAGGTCGACGGAACATCCTTCCTGATCTGCTCGATCCCGCGTTCCGTCGCGCGGATCCCCGCTTTCACCCTTCGGGATGTCCTGCGAACCGCTGTGGCGCGCGTGGTCCGCTTCTTCGTCGTTCGCTTTCTTGCAGCCATGGGTCACCTTCCGTTGCGATGGACGTCGTCCATTTGAGTCCGATCCGCGTGCCCCACGGTGACGTAGGATGCGTAGCCTACACAGATTCCCTGCCCAAGAGCAAGACACAAGCCGCGCGCCGGGGGGCCCCCGCCACTCGGTCCATGCCCGTCCGGGTGGAGGGCCTGGCGGGGCGCCTTCGCTGGATCCCACCCCGACCCGAAGCCGCGCTACGCCACGGCCCCGTTCTCCCGTAGCTTCGCGATCTCCTCTCCGCTGTACCCGATCGCTTCCAGCACCTCGTCGGTGTGCTGGCCGTAGGTCGGTGCGGGGCCCTGGGGACCGGCGGGCGTCCTGTCGAACCGCGCGGCAGGCAGCGCCTGCCGCATTCGTCCCGCGGTCGGGTGGTCAGTCTCCACGAGTATGCCGTTTGCCCGCACCTGCGGGTGCTCCGGCACTTCGTCCAGGGACAGGATGGGGGCGTGGGGCACGTCGTGCCTCTCGTACAGCACGCACCACTCGGCCGTCGTTCGCTCCGCGATGATCTCGGTGACGACGTCGCGCAGCTCCCGCATGTGGGTCATGCGATCGAAGAGGGATCGAAACCGGGGATCCTCGATCAGGTCCCCCCGGTCGGCGGCGCGGCAGGCCTTGGCCCACTGATCGTCCGTCAGGGCCGAGACCGTGATCGAGCCGTCGGCCGTCGGATAGATCCGGTAGATGGTGGCGAACGGGGGTACGCGGAACACGTCGTCGCCGAGGAAGGTGTGGTTCATCATCCCGTCGGGCCACAGGAACGCGATCGCCGCGTCGAGCATCGCGAGGCGCACGTGCTGCCCGCCCCGTCCGCGCGCACGCGCGAGCAGGGCGGCGGTCACGGCCTGCGCCGCGGTGTAAGCGGTCGCCTTGTCCAGCGAGAGGTTCCGGACCAGCTCGGGCTTTCCCGTGTCGGGATCGGCCTGGACCGCGGCCACACCGCTCAGGGCCTGGACCACGTTGTCGTACACCGGCCGGTGGGAGAAGGGCCCCGTGTCGCCGAAGCCGGAGATCGAGGCGTACACAATATCCGGCGCCAGCGCCCGCACCGCCTCGTAGCCGAACCCCAGGCGATCCAGGACGCCGGGCCGGAAGTTCTGCACGAAGACATCCGCCTCTCGAATCAGCCGGCGCAGGATCTCCTTGCCTGCCTCGCCGCGGAGATCGATCGCGATCGATCGCTTGCTCCGGTTGAGATTCACGAAGGTCGAGGACATCCCCCCGCGCATGGCCCCGAACATCCGCATGGGGTCCCCCAGGCCGGGCACCTCGACCTTGATCACGTCGGCGCCCTGGTCGCCCAGGATCATCGTCGCCAGCGGCCCGCTGATCATTGCGCTGAGATCGATCACACGATGACCGGCGAGCGGGCCCTCGTGGCCGTTCGTTGTCATGGCTCGCACCTCCCGGTGCGTACTCTATCGCATTTCGGGGAGCGGTGTCCCGCGCGCCGGGGTCCTCGCGCGGCGCGCGCCCAGGAAGTAGGATGGCACTTCCCGCCGGCCGCCGCGCAGGCGCCGCGCGGGTCCGGAGGAGGGACATGAATCTCGAAGGCAGGGTGATCGTGGTGACGGGCGGGGCCGGCGGCATCGGTTCCGCGATGGGGCGGCGGTTCGTCGCGGAAGGAGCGAAGCGGGTCGTGCTCGCCGATCTCGACGGAGCGGGCGCCGAGCGGGAGGCCGCATCGATCGGGCCCGCCGCGTGCAGAGTGGCCCTGGACGCGGCCGACGTGGGTGCCGTCGCCGCGCTCGTGCGCGACGTGGAAAAGCGCGACGGTCCGATCGATCTCTTCTGTGCAAACGCCGGCATCTCTACCGGCGTCGGTGTGGAGGAGGACGACCCCGGGGCCTGGGAGCGGGCCTGGCGGGTGAACGTGATGTCCGCCGTGGTGGCGGCGCGCGCGCTTCTTCCCGGCTGGCTCGCCCGGGGCGAAGGCTACCTGCTGATCACCGCATCGGCGGCCGGGCTCCTCACGACGCTGGGCGACGCGCCCTACGCCGCCACGAAACACGCCGCCGTGGGCCTGGCCGAATGGCTCTCTGTCACCTACGGCGATCGCGGCGTGAAGGTGTCCTGCCTGTGCCCCCAGGGCGTGCGCACCAACATGGTCTTCGGCGCGCAGGCGGAGGGCCACCTCGGGACGAAGCAGGTGCGCGTTCTCGGCGTCATCGAGCCCGACGAAGTGGCCGACTGCGTCGTGCGGGGGCTGGCCGAGGAGCGGTTCCTGATCCTGCCCCATCCGCAGGTGCGGGATTATTTCCGGAAGAAGGCCGAGGATCACGATCGCTGGATTGCCGGGATGCGGAAGTTCCAGGCGAGCCTGCTGGGGAAGCCTCCCGCCGGCGCCTAGGACGGTTCCACGGATGCGGGACGCCTCCGGCGGGGAAGGGCGAGGGCGAAGGCGCCCAGGATCAAGAGCACCAGGACCGCGGCGCCCTTCCACGACATCGTCGGGATGTTCTCCGATCCCAGCGGCGACAGGAACGCCGCCGCCTCGATGGTCCCCAACCCCGTCACGAGATCGTAGCCGGCGCCCGCGGCGTAGTCGCCGTTGGACCCGGCCATGATGTCGTGGTAGGCGGCCGTCCCGCAGAGGGAGTAGAGGAGCGCCCCCGGGTTGCCCAGGCCCGAGCCGCCGCTCTTCTGGTTCCACATCGCGAGGTAACCCGCCCACTGCGGCGCGGCGCCGGAGGTGCCTCCCACGATGAACCAGGAGCCGTTCTTGATCACGTAGTCGCCAGGAGAGAGGTCCGACTCCAGCGAAACGTCCGGCACGAGGCGCGCCGACCCGGCCGGCACGCCGCAGCCCGTCTGAAAGGTCGGGCGGGAGAAGAGCGAGCTGATCCCGCCCCCCGATCCGCTCCACCCGGTCTCCGATCCATACCCTTCGCAGGCCGGGCTCGAGGGCGTCATCCCGCCGCTGCACACCGGCGTCGTCCCGCCGACCCCGATCACGTGAGGCGAGTTGGCCGGATGGTCGACGGTGACGACGCTCGAGCCGCAGTCGCGGCTCCCGTTGTCGCCCGACGCCGCGAACCACGACTGCCCGATCGCGTTGGCGTTGGCAAAGATGTTGTCATTCGACTGCTGCGTCGACGCGCTGACCCCCGACTCGCATCCCCCCCAGCTCGTCGAGACCACGTGCCCGGGGTTGTCCGTCACGATCCGGTTGTACATCACGGCGAAGCTGCTGAAGAACGTCGAGGCGGCCATGTAGTTCAGGATCTTCGCGCCGGGCGCCGTGCCATGGGAGTACTCGACGTCGAGCGCGATCTCGAGCGAGTTCGCGTTGCTGAATCGGCAGCTCAGGGGGTTGCCCGTCCCGGTGCACACCTGCCCGCTGCCGGCCGGAAGCTGCGGAAGGCTCCACTGCGTGTTGAAGGCGGTGTTGTCGCTGTCCTTCCAGGCGTAGGCCCCCGCGATCACCAGGGTCTGGCCGCTCCCGTCGAATCCCGTGCCGCCGTTGTAGAACGTCCGGAGGTCGTTGGGGCTCAGGTGGCAGCAGCCCGCGCCGATCGCCGCGTTCGGCGCCGCGACCTGGCTCCCGCCACGGACGTGCGAAAGCATCTCGCTCAGATCATCCAGGCCCACAACGCCCGTCACCAGGGAGGAGACAAGCGCGGGCAGGGAGGGATCCCGGAGCGCGGCGAAGTGGCTCTTCCCCCGGAACCGGACGGCGTGAAGCCTCACGCCGAAGGCCCGCTCGATCGCGGCGACGTTTCCCGCCGCGTCGATGATCAGCCGGTTGGGGAACCTCTGCGTGACGGCCAGGCCGCTCTGATCGAGGTGCGACACCACGGCCTGCTCGTCCTCCGGAGTGGGAGCGAAGCGCGCGTTGAATTGTTCCTGGGTGAGGAAGTGGTGATAGTTCGGCGAGGAGGGATCCTGGACGTCAGTGAGGAAAGCCTCGAGCTCTTCCCGGTTCCGCAGCTCGAGGCCGACGACTACCTGGTGCGTCTCGGAGAGAGGCAGCGGACCCAGATCGGTCGCCTCCTGCGCGAAGGGCGAAACCGAGCCCGGTCTTATCACGCGAGGAGCCGCCACGGCGGCTCGCGGCAGGAGCAGGAAGAGGGCGGCCGTGCCCAGGAAACGCGCCAACATCCTCATCGTTCACGCCCCGGTGGTCACGCAAGCGGATGCGACCCCAGCATACGCCTTCCACGCGGGAGCGCCAGATGCGCGCACCGGGACGATCACGGCGCGCCTCGACCGTCCCGCTACCACAGCCGCTCGGCAACGGCAAAAGACCCGCCGGAGGACCTGCTGCGGCAGCTCGAACCCCGGTTGCGGCCGACCTCGAAACGGGGAATGATGAGGGACCCCGTCGCTGTTCACAGGACCCGCCGCTCCGTCCACAGGGAGCCGACGTGAAGACCCTCATCGAGA
>JBGPLH010000254.1:0-5138 GCA_041486365.1 Thermodesulfobacteriota bacterium
ATCGTGAAGTCCAAGAGCATGTCGGGCTTCCGGGCGGAGTACGTCCCCGGATGGGACTGCCACGGGCTTCCGATCGAGCACCAGGTAGACAAGGAGCTGGGGCCGAAAAAGACGAAGATGACCGTCCGGGAGATCCGGGAAGCCTGCCGCGCCTACGCCGACAAGTTCGTCGACATCCAGCGGGAGGGATTCAAGCGACTCGGCGTGCTCGGGCGGTGGAACGATCCTTATCTCACGACCGAGCCGGGCTACGAGGCGGCGGAGATCCGCGAGCTGGCGAAATTCGCCCTCATGGGTTCCGTGTACCGCGGCAAGAAGCCGGTCCACTGGTGCTGGTCCTGCCGCACGGCGCTCGCGGAGGCCGAGGTCGAGTACGAGGAGCGCACGTCGTCGTCGGTGTACGTGAAGTTCCCCATCCCGCCCGGGAACAAGGATCTGGAAGAGCGTATTCCGGCCCTCAAGGGAAAGAAGGTCTCGATTGTCATCTGGACCACGACTCCCTGGACGCTCCCCGCGAACTTAGCACTCGCCGTCCACCCGGAGTTCCCCTACCGGGCCGTGGAGGTGGGCGACGAGATTTTCATCGTCGCGGAGGGGCTGCTCGAGCCCGTGAGCAAGGCACTTGGCTGGGAGAGCCCGCGGCTCGTGGCGCGCTTCGCGGGGCGGCAGATCGAAGGCATCGAGGCCATGCATCCCTGGGCGGGGCGACCCTCGAAGGTCGTGCTCGGCGATCACGTGACTCTCGACGCCGGCACGGGGATCGTTCACACGGCCCCGGGCCACGGGCAGGAGGACTACGAGATCGGCATCGCCTGCGGGCTCGACATCTACACGCCGGTGGACGACCGGGGGCACTTCACGGACGACGTGGCGAAGTTCGCGGGGCTCTTCGTCCTCACGGACGGGAACGAGCGCGTGGTGGCGTTCATGCGCGAGCAGGGCGTGCTGCTGGGTGAGCACAAGGTGAGCCACTCCTACCCGCACTGCTGGCGCTGCAAGAACCCGGTGATCTTCCGCGCCACGGAGCAGTGGTTCATCAGCATGGCCTCCCGGGACCTGCGCAAGCGGGCGATCGAGGAGATCCGCCGCGTTTCCTGGATCCCGCCCTGGGGGCGCGACCGGATCCTGGGGATGGTCGAGAACCGCCCCGACTGGTGCATCTCGCGCCAGCGCAAGTGGGGCGTGCCGATCCCGGCCTGGCGCTGCGCGGGGTGCGGCGAGTGGATGGTGTCGGCGGAGGCGATGACCCGCGTGGCGGATGTCTTCGAGCGGAAGGGGTCCGATGTCTGGTTCGCGGACGAAGGACCCTACGCGCCCCCGAAGAATCCCGGAGAAGAGGACGCGCTGCTGCCGCCCGGCGCCGCCTGCGAGAAGTGCGGCGGAAAGGACTTCACCCGCGACGCGAGCATCCTCGACGTCTGGTTCGACTCGGGATCGTCCTGGGCGGGCGTGCTCGAGCGGCGGGAGGGGCTCTCGTTTCCGGCGGACATGTACCTCGAGGGGAGCGACCAGCACCGCGGGTGGTTCCAGTCCTCGCTCCTCGTCGCGGTCGGCACGCGGGGGCGAGCGCCCTTCCAGGCGGTGCTCACCCACGGCTTCGTCGTCGACGAGGACGGCCGCAAGTATTCCAAGTCCACACCGAACTTCGTGCCGCCCGAGAAGATCCTCCAGGCACAGGGGGCGGAGATCTTCCGCCTCTGGGTCGCGGCCGAGGACTACCGGAAGGACATCTCGTTCTCCGACGACATCCTCACGCGCCTGGGCGAGGCGTACCGCAAGATCCGCAACACCTGCCGCTTCATGCTGGCCAACCTGTACGACTTCGATCCGTCGCGGGATCGCGCCGAGGTCCAGGAGATGGCGGGAATAGACCGCTGGATCCTCCACCGGCTCACGAAGCTCGTGGAGCGGCTGCGGCGCGCCTATGACGAGTACGAGTTCCACGTCGTCTTCCACGCGTTGAACCAGTTCTGCACGGTGGATCTCTCGTCCCTCTACATGGACGTGCTCAAGGACCGTCTTTACTGCTCCGCGGCCGGCGACCGCGGGCGGCGTGCGGCGCAGACGGTGCTCTACGAGATCCTGCACGCCGTGACGCGCCTCATGGCGCCGGTGCTCTCCTTCACCGCGGAGGACGTCTGGGATCACGTGCCGGGCGAGAAGGCGGCCTCGGTGCACCTCGCGCTCCTGCCGGAGCCGAACACGACCTTCGCGAACGAGGCGCTCTCCGCTGAGTTCGACGCGCTCCTCCGGATCCGGGCGGAGGCCTCCAAAGCCCTCGAGGACGCGCGCAAGGCCAAGCGGATCGGGAACGCGACCGAGGCACGGCTCGAGATGAGCTTGCCGGAGGGCGAGACGGAGGTCTTCCAGCGGTGGCTCGGTAACCCGGCCGAGGACCTCGCGGGGCTCTTCCTGGTCTCGCGGATCGATCTGGTGGGCACGCCCTCGGGTCCGGACATCTTCGAGAGCGGGGAGATCCCCGGGCTGCGGGTGAGCGTGCTCCCCGCTACGGGGACAAAGTGCCCGCGCTGCTGGAACTTCCGGGAGGACGTGGGCGGCGACCCGGCACACCCTGAGACCTGCGGGCGCTGCGCCTCCGTGCTGGGCGCTCGCGGAGCGGCGGCATGAGCCCCAAGCTCCGCATCCTGCTCGCCGTCGCGCCACTCGTCGTGCTGATGGACCAGCTCACGAAGCACCTGGTGAACGCGAGCCTCGCGCCCTACGGCTCCGTGACGGTGATCGAGAATTTCCTGTACCTCTCCCACGTGCGCAATCCGGGGGGCGCCTTCGGCGTGCTCTCCTGGGTCCATCCGAACATCTTCGTGCTCGTCGCGGCCGGGGCGATCGGCGTGATATTCCTCTTCTACGTGAGCCTCGGAGCGACCCAGCGCCTCCCGGCGCTCGCGCTCGCCCTGATCCTCGGCGGCGCCATCGGCAACCTTTGCGACCGCATCCGGCTGGGACAGGTGGTCGACTTCATCGACGTCCACTGGCATGCGTTCAAGTGGCCCGCGTTCAACGTGGCGGACGCTGCCATCACGATCGGCGTGTCGCTCCTCGTGATCGAGATGCTCGGGAGCGGGACGGACAAACGCCGGCTGGCCGAAGGGACCTCCGGCAAATGAGCGCCGCGCGCGGCGGCCCGGGGACCGATGCATCCGAACCTGTTTGAGCTCCCGATCTTCGGCGGAACGGCCGTCCATACCTACGGCGTGCTCCTCGCGACGGGGTTCCTCTCGGCGGTGGGCTTCTGCGTGCACCAGGCGCGGCGGTACGGCGAGAACCCGCAGCGCATCCTCGACCTCTGCTTCTACATCCTGATCGCCGCGATCCTGGGCTCCCGGATCTACTTCGTGGCGATCGAGTGGCCCTACTTCTCGGAACACCCGAAGGAGATCCTCAACCTCACGAGCGGAGGGCTGGTCTTCTACGGCGGGGCGATCGGCGGGACGCTCACGGCGATGTTCCTCATGTGGAAATGGAAATTACCCTTCTGGCGTACCTGCGATCTCATGGCGCCGGCTGTACCCATCGGGATCTTCTTCGGGCGCCTGGGCTGTTTCGCCGCGGGCTGCTGCTACGGGCGCGAGACGAACGTCCCCTGGGCGGCGGTCTTCCGGGACGCCGCCACGCTCGCGCCCCGGGACGTGCCGATCCACCCGACGCAGCTGTATGCCTCGCTGGACGGCGTGGTCCTCTTCGTGGCGCTCGTCCTCTTGCAGCGGGTCAAGCGCTTCGACGGGCAGGTCTTCTGCGCGCTCCTGATCGGCTACGCGGTGCTCCGTTACCTCGTGGAGGAGCCCTTCCGGGCCGACGCGCGCGGGGCGGCGGTCGAGGGAATCTCGGTATCCGTGGCGACGGGAGTTCCGGTGCTCCTCGTGGGCCTCGGGCTCATGCTCTTCCTCGGCTGGCGCGCGCGGATCGCGCGCGCGGCCTGAGGGCGCCGTGCGTTTCTTGAAGGCGCGCCACCGCGGCGAGAGCGGCTGGTGGAGGCTCGACGATCAAATAATGTCGGCCCGCGCTTCGCACGGGGCATCCGGTGAGCGCTCGCTCGTCTTCGTGGGCGAGCGGCCGCCCTGGGAGGCGCCGCCGGAGGAGGGACGGCGCGGGGCAGGCCAGGAGCCCCGGCGCGCGGACTTCGACGCGGTAACGCTCCTCGCGCCCGCATCGCCCACGAAAATCGTCGCCATCGGTCTCAACTACCGCGATCACGCCGCCGAGATGGGCGCCCCGCTTCCGGAGGAACCGCTGATCTTCCTGAAGCCGCCGTCGGCGATCATCGGGCCGGAAGAGGACATCGTGCTTCCACCGATGTCGGAGCGGGTCGATTACGAGGGGGAGCTGGCGGTCGTGATCGGCCGCCGGGTGAAGGACGCGGGGCCCGGAGAGGCCCACGCGGCGATTTTCGGCTACACCTGCATGAACGACGTGACCGCCCGCGATCTGCAGGCCAGGGACGGCCAGTGGTCGCGGGCGAAGGGGTTCGATACCTTCGCCTGCGTGGGCCCGGCCATCGCTACGGGGATCGATCCTTCGGATCTCCCCATCGAAACCTGGCTCAACGGCCGCCGCGTGCAGGCCTCCCGCACGAGCCAGCTCATATTCGACGTCGCCGCGCTCGTGAGCTTCGTGTCGCGCGTGATGACGCTGGAGCCGGGTGACATCCTTTCGACCGGGACGCCCACGGGCGTCGGCCCGCTCACCGCGGGCGACGTCGTCGAGATCCGGATCGAGGGGATCGGCACGCTGCGCAACCCGGTCCGAAAGGACTGAGGAGCCCTTTTCATGCCCGACTTTTCGCTGGCCGACCGGCTGTCCCGCCTGCCGCCGTACCTGTTTGCCGAGATAGACCGCATGAAGCGCGAGGCCCTCTCCCGCGGCGTGGACATCATCGATCTCGGCGTCGGCGATCCGGATCAGCCCACACCCGCCCACATCGTCGAGAAGCTCAAGGCGGCGGCCGCGGATCCGGCGAACCATCGCTACCCCTCCTACGAGGGCATGCCGCGCTTCCGCGAGGCGGTGACGAACTGGTACCGACGACGCTTCGGCGTGACACTCGATCCGGCGACGGAAGTGGTCTCGCTGATCGGCTCGAAGGAGGGCATAGCCCACCTCCCGCTCGCCTTCGTGAATCC
>JBGPLH010000255.1:0-5131 GCA_041486365.1 Thermodesulfobacteriota bacterium
GTTTCTCCCGCTCGACGACGAAACGCTGCTCGACCCGCTCAGGGTCTGGGGATGGAACCTGGTGCGACTCGTGCTCCAGTGGGAGGCCGCGGAGCCGGAGCCGGGAAAGTTCGACGACGCCTACCTGGATCGGATGATCGCGCTGGCCCGGGCCTGTCACGCGCGCGGGCTCCACGTGATCGTCGACCTTCACCAGGACCTCTTCTCCCGCCACTACGGCGGCGACGGCGCACCCGGATGGGCGCTCCCGCCGGAGCCCGGCGCCGCGCGGTTTGCCGGGCGGCAGTGGTTCGCGAACTACTTCTTCTCGGACGCCGTGATCGGCGCGCTCGATCGCTTCTGGCGGAACGCCGACGGGATCCAGGACCGCTACCACGAGATGCTCACCCACGTGGGGCGGCGCTTCGGGACCGTTCCGGGCGTGCTCGGCTACGATCTCTTCAACGAGCCGGCCGGGCGTCCGCGAGACATGCTGCGTGGGAGATTCGAGCGCGAGACGCTCGCCCTCTTCTACCGGCGCGCGATCGCGGCGGTGCGGCAGGGGGACGCGTCGCGGCTGGTGCTGATCGCGCCGTCGCCCCTGGCCGGCCTGGGGCATCCCTGCCGGCTTCCCGCACTCCGGGAAAACGAGCTGGTCTATGCGCCGCACCTGTACGATGCCGTCGCGATCCTCACGGGGAAGCACCGCGGCCCGATCTCGACGGGTCCCCTGACCGCGGCGCGCCACGCCGCCACGGGGCGGAGGCTCGCGGCGCCGGTCCTCATCGGGGAGTTCGGCGTGCTCCACGGGCACGCGGGTGGCCGCGCCATGATCGAGGCGCAGGTGCGCGACTTCGACGCGCGCTTCTTCTCCTGGGCGGCCTGGCACTACAACCCCTCCGAGGTGGACTGGAACGACGAGGACGCGAGTCTGGTGACGGCCGACGGCCGGGAGCGCGACTTCCTCGCTCCGCTCATCCGCCCTTACGCACGCGCGATCGCCGGCCACCCCGTCTTTTGCCGCTTCGACTCCGTGGCCCATCGATTCAACTTCCGCTACGCTCCCGATTCCACGTGCGAAGCGCCCACGGAGATCCTGATCCCCCACCGGTCCTTCCACGCGGGAGCGTCGATCGTGGTGGAGGGAGCGGCCTGGCACAGGGACAGCGTGACGGGGGAGATGCTCATTGTGGATCCGGATTCCCGCGCGCGCGAGGTGCGCGTGACGGTGTCCGGATGAGTGCCTTCACCGTGCCCCCACCGCTCTGAACGTCAGAGGAGGGAGGATCGCATGCCCGTCGCCCGCGTGAACGACATCGACATCGCCTACCAGATCACCGGCGCGGGCGAGCCCCTGGTGATGATCATGGGGATCACCGGCTCGAAGTGGCACTGGCTCGGCTTCGATCGGAGGCTCGGGCGGGAGTTCCTGGCGGTGAGCTTCGACAACCGCGGCGTGGGCGAGACGACGGCGCCGGAAGCGCTTTACACGATCCCGCAGATGGCGGACGACACGATCGGGCTCCTCGACGCCATCGGGATCGATCGCGCGCACGTGTTCGGGGTGAGCATGGGCGGGATGATCGCTCAGGAGATCGCGCTGTCACGCCCCGAGCGGGTGAAAACCCTGATCCTCGGCTGCACCAACTTCGGCGGGACGGCGCAGATCCTCCCCGCGGGCGAGGTCTACGAGCGCGCGTTCATCATCGCGGGCAAGAGCGCGGAGCAGGCGACCCGCGACATCCTGAGCGTGAACCTGACGCCCGCCTTCATGAAGAAGCGGCCCGACGGGGTGGAAGAGCTGGTGCGCTACGGAATGGAGCACCGTATGAAGAAGCACGCCCTGGCGGGCCAGCTCGCCGCCGTGACCATGCACGACACGGCTTCCCGCCTTCCCGCCATCACCGCCCCCACGCTCGTCCTTGCGGGCGACGCGGACGAGCTCATCCCGCCGCAGAACTCCGTCGAGATCTCAGGCCTCATTCCCCAGGCGCGGATCACCTTTTTCCCCGGCGTGGGCCACATGTTCTGGATCGAAGCTCAGGAGGAGGCGGCGTTCCAGATCACGCGATTCATCCAGGGGCAGGGCGTGTAACCTTGACGGCCCTGTCCGGTTCCCTCATTCTGTAACCCCTGCGTCACCCCCCCGAAGTCGCATACCTCTCGGCCGGCATTCCGAGCTCCCCACCGGTCCGACGCCGGAGAGTGGCCCGTGGCCCGATTCCGTCCCTGCGCCTCGTTCGTCCTCATTACGCTCTCGGCATTTCTCGCGGCCGCTCCCGCGATGGCGTTGCTACAACCGGGCGAGATCCTGTTCAACGAGCCGACGATCCACGGCGAGATCCTGCAGATGGATCCCGTGACCGCAGCCATCCGACATGTGACCGATGGCGGTTACCTCCCCTCCTCTCAAGGCCGGATGGCCCTGGACGCGGGAGGCAACATCATCGTCGGGGCCGGGTCCAAGCTCGTTCGCGTCGATCCCTCGACCGGCGCCCAGACGCTCATCTCTTCGGGAGGCCTTCTTCATCAGATCGAGGGGCTGGCCATCGCGGCCGACGGCAGTTGCATCGTGGGCGACCTGGGCGCGTATCCGAACTACGTGCCCTCGATCGTCAAGATCGAACCCATCTCGGGAACTCAATCACTTATCAGCTCCGGCGGGGGCCTCCGCCAGCCCTATGCGCTTCTACTGGAATCGCAGGGGACCATCCTCGTCACCCGGACGGCATCGGGCAGCGACCCGGGCGCCATTCTCCGCGTGGATCCGATCACCGGCGCCCAGACGATCGCGTTCTCTGGAGGATTGATCCGCTCCCCCAGGGAAATCGTGTACGGCCCGGACGGGTTCATCTATCTCATCGACTCCACCGCGCTCGCGTATCAATGTCCAACCAACGCTTGCGGGGAGATCCTCCGGGTGAACCCATCGTCGGCGGAACAGACTCTCGTGTCCGCGGGGGGGGAGCTGACCAATCCTTTTGCGCTCGATTTCGATTCCGAGGGATCGATGCTGGTGACGGACTATTGGGCAAACAGTCCGAAGGGGCCCAGGATGCTGAAGATCGATCCCGTCACCGGCGCGCAGTTCGTCTTCTCGTCGCGACTTGGTTCTTCCGCCGACGTTCTGGTCATGCCGGGTTTGCCCCTGCCCCCTCCCCCGGTCTGCGGAAACGATCGCATGGACCAGCCCTCGGAGTCCTGTGACGGATTGGCGAAGGGCACATGTCCGGGCGGCTGCAACGCGGACTGCACCTGCTTCGGTGGCCTGGAGCCCGGGGATGCGGTGCTCGTGGACACCATCTACGACGGCGTCTTTCGGATCGATCGCACGACCGGGGACCGAACGGTCCTTTCATCGAAAGATGTCGGATACGGTCCTTTGTGGAACGCTCCGCAGGGCCTGGGGATCGAGCGGGACGGGAAAATCCTCGTGACAGACTACTCGCTAGGCGCACTCTTCGAGGTGGATCCGGCGACGGGCGACAGGAGACTCGCGGTTTCGGATCCCCCGCACGGTGTTCCGTTCGAATCCTCGAGCTTTCGAGCCTTGGACGTTACACTCGATGCAAATGGGCGGGTCTTCGTGACAACGGATTCCTTCCCCGCGCTGCAGCAAGTCGATCTGGTGAGCGGGAACCACACTTTCGTTTCTTACAGCGGGCTGGGAACCGGCCCCACCTTTCAGTATCCCGTGAGCCTCGTGGCCGAGCCCGAAGGAAATCTCCTCGTCGCGGTTCCGTATCAATCTGGAATTCTCCGGATTGATCCCTCCACGGGGAACCGCACGTTCATGTCGGGTGGTTCCTATCCCTACTCAGGTGGCTCGGGCACAGCTTTCTACCTTCCGGAAAGTATCGGGTTTGAGACAGATCTGAACCTTCTGGCCACGGATACCGGGGACGGAACGGGCCGCTGGCCCGCGCTCTTTCGCGTGATTCGGACGACGGGCGCCCGAATCCTGCTCTCCGGTTGCGTGTACCAGTATTCCCTGTCGTGCCCGCTCGTAGGGGGCGGACCGAAATTTTTCTATCCCCGCGGAGTCGCTGGGGAGCCGCAAGGAAATATCCTCGTCGGCGACACGTACCTGGACGCCCTCTTTCGCGTCGATCCGGTCACCGGGGATCGCGCGATCATCTCTTCTTCCACGATCGGGCACGGCCCGGAGCTGCTCGGTCCCTGGGACCTGGAGATCGTCCCCGCGAATCTCGATAGCGACGACGATGGCCTCTCAGACGACGGCGATGGCTCGGGCACGGTCGGGGATCATCGGTGCGCGCCAGGGCAGACAACCGGATGCGACGACAACTGCCGCTTCGTCGCGAACGCCGGACAGAATGATTTCGACGGCGACTCCCAGGGCGACGCCTGCGACTCGGACGACGACAACGACGGCCTGGCCGACGCCGTCGAGACGAACACGGGCGTCTTCCTCTCGGCCTCCGACACGGGGACGAACCCCCTCAACGCCGACTCTGATGGTGATGGATTCACGGATGGCGCCGAGGTCGCGGCTGGATCCGATCCGAACGACCCGGGCTCGCTCCCGCAAGTAGGCGCGATCCCCACGCTCGGGCCGACCGGTGTGTTCGTATTCATCCTCGCGTTGCTCGTCGCGGGTGGCCGCGCCCTTCGCCGGGATCCGGCGGGGCGCTCCGGAAGGGAGCGGGCCTGACCGAGCCCACGGACAAGAGAGAGGCGCTCCTTTCGGAGCGCCTCTCGGCTGATGCCCAGGGGAAAGCGGGACGCAAGTCCCCTCTTCGCCTCCGGAGGAGCCGGCGCGGGGGCCGGCCTCAGGCCTCGTTGGCTTCGCAGAGCGCCTTTCCGAGGTCGATGCCGGTCAGTCGCTCGGATACCGAAGGAGAGCTTTTGTCGCCGCTCGGGCCTCGCTCATGGGGCGCGGTCGACTCCGCCTCGAGCTCGTACTCGCACACGGGGGGCAGATCCTTCCGGGACACCGTCTCCTGCAACGCCTGGATGGGGGGATACATGGCGGTCGCTCCTCTTCTGGCAGCCTGGGCTTCCGGCCTCGGTTGCCCGCCTTGCCCTTGATCAGTCTCTCTTCCCATCCTGATGTGCATCAAGCGTGCCGCCTCTTGCGGCTCCGGGACGGTCTTCGTCGAACGCTCATGAAATCAGGAAGTTGACGAGA
>JBGPLH010000256.1:0-5095 GCA_041486365.1 Thermodesulfobacteriota bacterium
CGGACGGGCTCAATGCGGGCTACGACAAGAACTTCTACATCAAGTCCTCCGACAACAACTTCCGGCTCAACCTCTCCGGATTCATCCAGTTCCAGGGGAACATCTACGAAGGGAACAACATCCCGGACCGCGCGATGCCGGTGTTCAACGCGGGACTTGGGACGATCAACCGGGCCGACACGTTCTTCCTCCGGCGCGCCCGGTTCAAGGCCTCCGGGAACGTCGTGTCTCCTGACATAACCTTCGCGCTGGAGGCGGAGCTCGCCGGCACCAGCGCGACCCTGCGGGACGGCTACATCAACTATCACGCCCGCGACTATGCGGAGATCAGGGTGGGCCAGTTCAAGCCGCCCTTCTCGCTGGAGAACCTGGAGTCCGACGCCGACATCGAGACGATCGAGCGCGCCGCCATCGTGGCGCTCCTGGGGCTCGATCGACGCGTCGGGGCCCAGCTCTCCGGAAAGCTCTTTGACGGACGGATCGAGTACGCGGGCATGGTCCTCAACAACCTCGGGTTCGGGAACCAGGGCCAGAACGCGAGCGACACGAACGGCGACAAGGCAGTCGCGGGTCGGGTCGTGGTGAATCCCTTCGCCACCAGCGACAACAAGTGGACGAAGGATCTGTCCCTCTTCGCCGCGGCGGCCACGGGGAACAACGGCCCCACCTCCGCTTCGTCCGGACTGACGGTGACCGACATCGTCGCCGGCGTCCCGAGCGCGCCCGTCGTCTTCGGGAACACCGTCCCGTATATCGGCGGCAACCAGACCCAGTTCGATGTCGGCATGTCCTGGATCATCGATCGCTTCCGCCTCAAGGGCGAGTACATCTGGGCTCACCTCAATCGACGAGACGTCCCCGTGACGAGCACCTATCCCTACGGCGCGCTCGGACTCCACCCGATCCAGATCGGCGGCGGATACGTGCAGCTCTCCTACGTCGTCCTCGATCGGCCGCACGCCACCATCGTCCCGGTCATCAAGTACGAGACGATGCATGTCCGGGGCGACAACATTGTCAGCTCGTTCACCCTCGACTCGGGCCCGCCCGTCGTGATGGGGCGATTTGTGAACCCCGCTGAGTACGACAACAACTTCCAGGCCCTTACCCTGGGGTTCTCCTGGTTCGTGAACCCGAAGCTGAAGTTCATGGCCAATTACATCAACGAGCGGCTCGGAGAGGACGTCATCGGGAGTACGCTTCTCCGCCAGGGGGTGGATACCAACCAGAACATCTTCCTCTTCCGGACGCAGCTCAAATTCTAGCCGGAAGAGACCTTTCGTGAGCCCGCGCCGGCACCGCGCGCGAGCCGTGCAGGATCTGCGGACGGGGATGCTGCAACCGTCACTCTGCCGTCACCGGACTGTCACACAAATTGGAAAGGCTGGGAGCCCGAAGGGCCCCTTGCCGGGAGGGTTGCGAAACATGACGCTCCGAAAGCTGCTCATCGCCCTGGTGTCGCTTTCGCTCGCGACGACCTGCTCCGACGCGAAGGCCGAGAAGATCACCGTCAAGGGTTCCGACACGATGGTGATCACGGCCCAGAAATGGGCCGAGGTGTACCAGAAGGAAAACTCCAAGACATCCATCCAGGTGACCGGCGGCGGTTCCGGCGTCGGGATCGCGTCGCTCATCAACGGGACGACCGACATCGCCGACGCCAGCCGCCCCATCAAGAAGAGCGAGATCGACAGCGCCCGCGCCAACGGCGTCTATCCCTTCGAGGTGAAGTCGGCCCTCGACGGGCTCGCGGTCGTGGTGAACCGAAGCAACCCGGTGAAGGAGCTGACGGTGAAGGTGACGGCCGGGATCTTCACGGGCGCGCTCAACAACTGGAAGGAACTGGGCGGGCCGGATCACGAGATCGTGCGCTACTGCCGCGAGAGCTCGAGCGGGACCTACGTGTTCTTCAAGGAGGACATCATGAAGAACAAGGACTACGCCGCCGACTGCCAGACGCTGCAGGGAACCGCCGCGATCGCGGAGGCGGTGGCGAAGGATCCCTACGGTGTCGGATACGGCGGAATTGCCTACTTCGAGGGACGGAGCGATCTGAAAATCCTTCCGATCTCGCCAGAGAAGGGAAAGCCCGCGATCAACCCCATGAAGCCGGGCGGCAAGGGCGTGAACTACGAGGTCATCTACGACCGCAGCTACCCCATCAGCCGCTATCTCTACCTCTATCTGGCCCGCAAGCCTTCGGGCGAGATCAAGGACTACGTCGACTGGATCACCGGCCCCCAGGGGCAGAAGATCGTCGAGGAGACCGGGTACATCCCGCTCCCCGGGGTGCTCCCGCCTCCCGCGAAGCCGGGCAACTGATCGGCGGCAGCTTCGAGTTCGACGGCCCGCAATCACGGCGGGCCGGGAGAGTGAATCCCGCATGGACAAGGGGATCCCCCTGGACAACTCGCTCGCCCACGGCCGGACGCCCGTCGTCCGGCTGCGCGCGAGCGAAGGCCTTTCGGCGAGGCGCCGGCGCCAGGTGCTTCTTGACTGGCTCGCCGAGAAGTATTTCGCGGCGGCGGGCGGCCTCGCGATTCTCTTCATCCTCCTCATCTTCATCTTCCTCGCCAGGGAAGGGCTACAGGCCTTCCGGACCATCGATCCGATGCGCTTCATCGGCGCCATGACCGAGAACGTGATCACGGAGCAGCCGGAGTTCACCACGACCTGGCAACCCGTCTCGGAAGTGCCGAAGTACTCGCTCCTGCCGCTCATGATGGGGAGCGCACTCATCGCGATACCGGCGACGCTCTTCTCCGGGCTCGTGGGCCTGGCCTGCGGCATCTTCCTCTCGGAGATCGCGTCGCGCCGGTTGCGGGAGATCGTGAAACCGGGAATGGAGCTCATGGCCGGGATCCCCACGGTGATCATCGGCTTCTTCATCCTCGTCTCCGTGGCAAGCCTGGTCCAGGACCTCTTCCACACCACCCGCAGGCTCAACGCCTTCGTGGGCGCCCTCGGCGTCTCCGTCGTGATCATCCCGACGATTGCGACGCTCGTCGAGGATGCGATGCGGGCGATCCCACGGGAGATCCGGGAGGGGGCCTACGCGCTCGGGGCGACGCGGTGGGAGACAATTCGCCGCGTCCTGATCCCGAGCAGCATGTCGGGCATCGCCGCGGCGCTGATTCTGGGGATGGGGCGGGCGCTCGGCGAGACCATGATCGTGCTCATGGTGACGGGGAACGCGGCGGTCCTGACCTTCAACCTGTTCAAGAGCGTGCGCACGATGACCGCCACGCTGGCCGCGGAGCTCGGGGAGGTAGCCCAGGGAAGCGAGCAGTACCACGCGCTGTTTCTCGTGGGCCTCGTGCTCTTCGTCTTCACCTTCTTCCTGAACATGGCGGCGGAGATCGTGATCAGCCGCATGCGGCGAAGGCTCAGGCTATGACGCGCTTTCCCTCCAATACCCGCTCCCGGAAGATCGCCGGGGCCTTCTACGAGGGCCTCTGCGCCGGGGTCGCCCTCCTCACCCTGGCGGCCCTCGCCTGGCTCCTGGCGGGGATCGCCCGGGGCGGCTGGGGAACGATCAGCTGGGAATTCCTGACGCAGCCCCCCGACAACGGGATGACGGCCGGGGGGGTCTTCCCGGCGATATTCGGCACCGTGGCGCTCACGCTTCTCATGATCTTCCTGGCGCTGCCGCTCGGCGTCTCGGCCGCGATCTACCTGACCGAGTATGCGGGTCCGGGAATCGCGGCGCGCGTGATCCGCGCCGCGGTGAACAACCTCGCAGGGGTCCCCTCGATCGTCTTCGGCCTCTTCGGGCTGGGGTTCTTCGTCCTGTTCATCGGGCGTGGGCTCGACGCCTTCCTCGGGGAAAAACTCCTGTTCGGCCAGCCGGCGATGCTCTGGGCGGCGGCCACGCTCGCCATCCTCGTGCTGCCGGTCATCATCGTCTCGACGGAGGAAGCGCTCCATGCGGTGCCGGCCAGCCAGCGAGAGGCCGCCTACGCCATGGGCGCGACCAAGTGGCAGGTGCTCTCGCGGGTCGTGATCCCCCAGGCGCGATCGGGGATTCTCACGGGAGCCATCCTCGGCGTGGCCCGCGGGGCGGGGGAGACGGCCCCGATCCTCTTCACGGGGTGCGCCTACTACCTGCCCCGGCTGCCGATCGTACGGATCCCCGACACGCCGATCTGGATGATCAACCCCCTGGATCAGTTCATGCAGCTCTCCTACCATGTCTTCATCATGTCCACGCAGTCGCACAATCCGACCCTGGTGCGGCCCATCGTGTTCGGCACGGCGCTGGTGCTCGTGACGCTCACGTTCCTGATGAATCTCGGCGCGATCCTCTGGCGTCGCCGTTACCGCCGGATGCGGGAGCAGGCACGGGGCTAGGGAGAACGGCATGATTCCCGTGGACGAGAAATCCAAGATCGAAATCAAGAACCTCTCTTATTGGTACGGGACGCACCGGGGGCTCGAGGACATCACGATCGCTATTCCCGAGAACCGCGTAACGGCTATCATCGGGCCGTCCGGCTGCGGGAAGTCGACCCTGATCAAGGCGATCAACCGGATCGGAGAGGTGGCGGGCGAGGTGCGGATCGAGGGGGACGTCCTGCTCGACGGGGCGAGCGTGTACGGGAAGGATATCGATCTCGTCGACCTGCGCCGCCGCGTGGGCATGGTGTTCCAGAAGCCGAATCCCTTCCCGCAGACGATCCACCAGAACGTCGCCTTCGGCCCCCGGCTGCATGGCGTGACGGACCGCGCCACGCTCGACGGCATCGTGGAGCGGAGCCTGCGCGACGCGGCTCTCTGGGACGAGGTGAAGGACCGGCTCCAGCAGAGCGCCTACGGGATCTCCGGCGGACAGCAGCAGCGGCTGTGCATCGCCCGCGCCCTGGCCGTGGACCCCGAGGTGATCCTGATGGACGAGCCCTGCTCGGCTCTCGATCCGATCGCCACGGCGCGGATCGAGGGGGACGTCCTGCTCGACGGGGCGAGCGTGTACGGGAAGAATATCGATCTCGTCGACCTGCGCCGCCGCGTGGGCATGGTGTTCCAGAAGCCGAATCCCTTCCCGCAGACGATCCACCAGAACGTCGCCTTCGGCCCCCGGCTGCATGGCGTGACGGAC
>JBGPLH010000257.1:0-5083 GCA_041486365.1 Thermodesulfobacteriota bacterium
AAGGGCGACGTCAGGAAGGAGCAGGAACAGCAGCAGCAATACTATCAGCAGCAGTAGCCCTCGGCCCCGGCGCAGCCGGCGAGCCACGTTGCTCCCGGAGACCCCCGTGGCACCCGCGGGGGTTCTTCGTTGAGCCGCCCCCGCCCATGCGGGCAGGGCGCGCGGGCCGCGCTCAGCCTACCAGCCAGATCCCGCCCGTGACGATCGCCACGGCGGAGCAGCCCCGCAGCCAGCCGAGGTACAAACGCTCTCCCTTGTTCTCGAAACCCCGCGCGATCGATCCGACGATGGCCGCGAAGACGATCATCGCCGCCACGGTGCCGGCGCCGAAGCCCGCGAGGTAGGCGACGCCATCCACCGCCCGCGGGAGCGCCAGCGCCGGTAGCACGCCCACGAGGTGCGACGTGCCCGCCACGCCGTGAACCACGCCCACACCGAAAGCCGCGCGGCCGGGCGCGTGAAGGTGAGGAGGGCCTGCGGCCTGCGCGTTGCGCACGCCCTGCTGGAACGCGCGAAGGAGTCCGGCGAGGCCGATCCCGATGAGCACCACGCCCACGAACCGCTCGCTGCCCGAGGAAAGGCGCTCGAGCGGCAGGAAGCCGCGCAGGGCCAGCGCGAGAAGGCCCGCGAGCGCCACGCCCCCGGCGTGGCCGAGCCCCCAGCGCATCCCCAGCGCCCAGGCACGCCTGGGCGCCCCGGAGGCGAGCGGCGCCACAGCCGCCATGTGATCGGGTCCGGTGAGCACGTGGATCGCGCCCGCCGCGATTCCCGCCAGCGCCGAGATCATCTCAACCCCTCCTCTCCCCGCACCCCTTGCGGCGTATCCGTCGCTCCGTTAGTTTGCACGTTCCATGCACCCCGAAGACCCGATGCCAAAGGCCATTCGTCGCGCCGGGCGCCCGAAGGCCTTCCTGGCCCCCCTTCTCCTGATCCTCGTTCATACCGGGTGTGTATCGCTCACGCTCACCGAGTCCACAAGGCCCTTCCCCGGACGCCGGTGGCCGAACGCGCCGACCATCGCGGTGGCCGAGGCGAGAGATCGGCGGCCCGATCCCGGCGTGCTCGGGCGCGTGGGCTGGAACTCGCTCAAGATGACCGGGGACGCCGGCACCAAGTTCCGGAACGCGCTCATGACGTCCATCAACGAGCACGCCTACAATGTCAGGTTTGTCGGAAACGTCAACGTCCTCGATCCGAGCGCCGTCGCGGCCGCCGTCCGGGAGGCGAAGTCCGATTTCCTGCTCACCGCCGCCGTGCTGGACATCCGCGCGTTCTCCGTGGACCCCTTCTTCGATCCCGCCGACGTGGATTTCACGGCGCAGGTGAACCTCCTCGATCCCGACGGTCGGACCCGTTACACGCGACACATCCACGTGCACGAGGACAAGCGCCTCTGGTTCAACCCGGCGTTCGGCGCGCGCGACATGCTCGACGCGGAGATGGATCGGGTGGCGGACTTCGTGGCGACGGACTCCGAGCTGGTCCGCGTGATGTCGGAGCCGCGCGGAAGGCCGGCGGCGCCCGCGGTCCCCGCGGAGGGCCCGGCGACGACGGTGCCACTCTCCGGGATCCCGGAGTCGCCGCCCGAAGCCACGCCGCCTCCGGAGGTCACGGCCCCGCCCGTGGAAGAGACGCCACCCGCCGAAGCAACACCACCTGGGGAGACGACACCCGCGGAGTCCGCTCCCGCGCCGGAGGAACCGGCCACGCCGGAGGAATCCCCGCCTTCCCCGGAAGCCGGACCGCCGGCCGACGCGACCGCGCCCGACGCCGCGACACCGCCCGGGGATTCGCCGGCACCGACCACGAGCGCCCCCGCGCAGGAAGAGCCGCCGCCCGATGAGACGGTCGCGCCGGACGAGGAGATCGTGCCTCCGCCCGCCGGGCGGGATCCCGTGTTCGTCGAGCCCGGGGCGGCCCCATGACCTGTCGATCGATCCGCCCTGTCCCGGGGCGATCCATCCCGGGCGCCGTGGCGCTCCTCCTGCCCCTGCTGGCCGCCCTGCCGCTGGGGCTTTCCTGCGCGCGCTACAGCCCCGACACGGAAACCAGGATCACCGCGAAGACCGCCCGCTACAACGGGCCCGTGGAGGGCATCGTGAAGGTGCTCTCGGAGGAGCAGACCCGCTCGGCGCTCGACTACGACGTTCGCAAGGTCTGTCTCGTGCCCGTCTCCGTGCGGATCAAGAACCGGGGCGTGCTCCCGCTCCAGCTCGACTACCTGCGCACGCGCCTGACGGACGGCCACCTCGCCTACGCCCTCGTGCCGACGGAGGTGGCGATTCTACGCACCGAGCGCACCGGCTTCTGGAAGGCGCAGTTCTGGATGCGAACGCTCGGGCTCATGGGCTACATGCTCCACCGGAAACAGATCAACGGAGCGAACGAACACCTGCGCGAGGATTTCGAGACCAAGGCGCTCCCCGAGAAGCCCCTGATCCCGAACGCCACGTTCCGTGGCGTGCTCTTCTTCCAGATTGACCAGGGAGCGGCTGAGAACTACGACCCCGACCGCTACAGCGTGGTCCTCTCGTTCGTGTCGCCGGGCGACCCGCCCGTGATCGAGCTGCGCTTCGACCCGGACAGAGCGCCATCGCCGCCCCCTGAGCCACCGCCCGTGCCCGAACCCCGCGGTTGACACCGGGCGCGGCGGCGGACTATAGGCTCGGCGGGGGCCTTTGGCGCAGGCCCCCCGGGGGATGCCACGCCTCCGCTTCCTCGCCGTCCCTTCCGGCGCGCGGGAGATCCCCGGTCCCTCCATGAGCAAAGAGCGTCTCCACTGGGTCGGCCTCTCGGCGAGCGTCGTTCTCTTCGCCCTGGCCCTCGCCGTTCTCAGGCACGCCCTTCGGGACGAGCACTACCACGACGTCCTCCGGACCCTCCGGGCCCTCCCGCGCGACCACGCCGTCCTCGCGTTCCTGTTGACGCTCTTCGGCTACGGCGCGATGACGGGCTACGACGGCCTCGCCTTCCGCTACATCGGGCGCCCGCTGCGCTACGGACGCATCGCGCTGGCCTCCTTCATCGGCTACGCATTCAGCAACAACCTCGGCCACTCGATCCTCACCGGATCCTCCGTCCGATTCCGCCTCTACACCGAGGCAGGCCTCTCCGCCATCGAGATCGCCCGCGTGATCGCCTTCTGCGTGCTCACGCTGTGGCTCGGGATCCTCACCACGGGCGGTGTGATCTTCCTCCTGGAGCCCATCGCGATCCCCGGGCTGCTCCATCTCCCGATGTCCTCGACACGGATCCTCGGCGCGGTGTTCCTCGCGCTGATCCTGGCCTACCTCGCCGCGAGCGCGTTACGCCGGGCGCCGCTGCGCGTGCGCGGCTGGGAGATGGCGCTGCCGGGGCCCGGGCTCTCGCTGGCGCAGATCGCCATCTCCTCCCTCGACTGGACGCTCGCGGGCGCCGTTCTCTACCTTCTGCTCCCGCCCCAACCGGGCTTCACGTTCCCCGCGCTGCTCGCGGTCTACCTGTTCGCCCAGCTCGCGGGGCTCCTGAGCCAGATCCCGGGCGGGCTGGGGGTGTTCGAGACGATCGTCGTGCTGCTTCTCTCGCCGCACTACCCGTCGAGCACGGTCCTGGGCTCGCTCGTGGCCTACCGGGCCATCTACTACCTGCTGCCCCTCGGAATGGCCGCCGCGCTCCTGGGCGGTTACGAAGCCCTGCGGCGCCGGGCCACGGCGCGCGCGGCGGTGCGCCTGATCGGGGACTGGGCGCCGCGGATCATCCCCAACATCCTCGCCGTCACCACCTTCTTCGCCGGAGCAATCCTCCTCTTCTCGGGCGCGACACCCGCGGTCCCCTCGCGACTCACCTGGCTCCGCGATTTCCTCCCGCTCCCGATCCTCGAGCTGTCCCACTTCCTCGGGAGCCTGGCGGGCGTGGGTCTCCTGCTGCTGGCCCAGGGGATCCAGCGGAGGCTCGACGCGGCCTACGTCCTCACGGCCTCGCTGCTGGGAGCGGGGATCGTGTTCTCGCTGCTCAAGGGCGTGGACTTCGAGGAGGCGATCACGCTGGCGATCCTTCTGGGGGCGCTCCTCCCCTGCCGGCGGCACTTCCACCGGAAGGCGTCGCTCACGCAGGAGCGGTTCACGCCGCGCTGGATCGTCGCCATCGCCCTCGTGCTCCTCTCCAGCGTCTGGCTCGGATTCTTCTCCTTCCAGCACGTCGATTATTCCCGCGACCTATGGTGGCGCTTCGAAATCTCCGCGGACGCGCCGCGGTTCCTGCGGGCCACGGTCGGCGCCGTCGCGGCCGCGCTCCTCCTCGCCCTGTCACGCCTGCTCCGCCCGGCTCCGACGGAGCCATCGCTTCCGGGACCCGAGGAGATCGGGAAGGCGCGGAGCGTGGCCGCGCGCTCGCCTGGCACGACGGTGAACCTCGCGCTGCTGGGAGACAAGGCGCTGCTCTTCAACGACGCGGGAACCGCGTTCATTATGTACGGCGTTCAGGGGCGCGCGTGGGTCGCCATGGGGAATCCGGTCGGGCCGCCCGAGGAATGGCTCGAGCTGGCCTGGCGTTTCCGCGAGCTGTCCGACCGGCACGACGGCTGGGCGGTCTTCTACGAGGTGGGCCGGGAGGGGCTCCCGCTGTACCTCGACCTGGGCCTCACGCTGCTCAAGCTCGGGGAGGAAGCGCGCGTGCCCCTGGAGAAGTTCTCGCTCGAGGGGGGCGAGCGCAAGAAGATGCGCCACCTTCACAGGAAGTTCGAGACAGAGGGATACCGTTTCGAGATCGTGCCACCGGAGGACGTCCCGGCGCTCATCCCGGAGCTTTCGCGTATCTCGGACAGCTGGCTCGACGAGAAGAACACCCGGGAGAAAGGATTCTCGCTGGGCTTCTTCGATCCCGTCTACCTCGCCCGTTTCCCGATGGCGCTCGTGCGGCACAACGATCGCATCGTGGCCTTCGCCAACCTCTGGGGCAGCGGGGGCCGCGAGGAGCTATCCCCCGACCTCATGCGATACACGCTCGGCGCGCCGCCGAGCGTCATGGAGTTCCTGCTGGTCGAGCTGATGCTGTGGGGAAGATCGCAGGGGTACCGCTGGTTCAGCCTCGGGATGGCGCCCCTCTC
>JBGPLH010000258.1:0-5033 GCA_041486365.1 Thermodesulfobacteriota bacterium
AACTTCGGGATCGCGGTGAACCCGGCGGACGGGAAGCTCTACGTCTCGAACACGGACGCCCGAAACCACGTGCGCTTCGAGGTGGGCATCGGGGCGCTCCCGGCGCTGAACGGGCACCTCGTGGACACGCGGGTCACGGTGGTCCAGGGGACGAGCGTCCAGGGGTTCCTCAATCTCAATCCGCACATCGATTACAGCGCGCCGGTCTCCTCGATCGACACGACCCTGAGCCTCGGCCAGCCCAACGGCATGGCGTTCAACGCGGCGGGGACCCGCCTGTACGCGGCCGCGGTGCTTTCCCGGAAGGTCGCCGTGCTCGACACCAGCAGCGTGCCCGGGTCCGTGCTGGCGCGCATCGACGTGGGGGAGGGGCCGACGGGCGTGGCGCTGAACGAGTCGGCCAATCGCCTGTACGTGCTCAACCGGCACGAGAACACGATCTCGTCGGTGAACACCAACACGAACGGCGAGATACTGCCGCGCACGCCGCTGTACAGCCCGGAACCGGCAGCGATCACGAACGGGCGGAAGTTCTTCTACGACGCCCAGCTCACCTCCGGGCGCGGCGACATCGCCTGCGCGACCTGCCACGCCTTCGGGAACTTCGATCTCCTCGCCTGGGACCTCGGCGATCCGACGAACGCCGGGCCCTTCCCGGCGCGCCCGTCGCAGCCCCAGGCGCTCCTGAACGTGCCACCGGGATTCGTCGAGTGCTCGACCAGCCCCAACTTCGCAGGCTGCGGCCCCTTTCATCCGCTCAAGGGCCCGCGCACCACGCAGACGCTCCGGGGCCTGTCGGGGACCGAGCCCTTCCACTGGCACGGCGATCGGGCGAACTTCCAGGCCTTCAACCCGGCGTTCGTCGGCCTGCAGAGCCGGAGTGCCCAGCTCACGGCGGACGACATGAACGCATACGCGGACTTCATCATGACGGTGAGCCTGCCGCCCAATCCCAACCGCGCGATCGACGACACGCTCACCTCCGGCGCGCAGTCGGGCCTCAGCGAGTACATGTCGGTGCTGCGCGACCAGAACCTCTTCACCTGTAACCAGTGCCACTCGCTCCCCAGCGGGACCAACGGGCACTTCATCAACGCCAACGCCGATCAGCAGCACCAGGCGATGAAGGTGGCCCAGCTCCGCAACCTGTACGAGAAGACGGGCCTCTCACTGGAGCCCAATCCGGATTCGGTGGTGCCGGCCACCACCCGCAACGGCTTCGGCTTCACGCACAGCGGGGAGGTCAATTCGGTATTCGCGTTCCTGAGCCTCGCGGTCTTCAATTTCCCAGGCAGCACCGAGATCAACAACATGGTCGAGCTCATGAACGAGTTCAGCACGGGTCAGGCGAGGCCCGTGGGGCTGCCGGTCACCTTCAACGGGTCCAACAACAGCAACATCACGCTCACGAGCCTGTTCAACACGCTGCTCAAGGTGCTGAACCAGGCGAAGACGGAGATGATCGTGACGGGTGTTTCGGGGGGGATCCCGCGATCCTGGCGCTGCACGACGGTGAGCCAGACGGAGGCTTCCTGCCAGCCCGACCGGCAGGGGGATCCCGCGATCACCGCGACGGCGCTCAAGGCGCAGGCGGCCGCGGGGAGCGAGATCACGTTCCTCGCCGTCCCCATCGGCTCGAGCCTGCGCATGGGGCTGGACCGCGACCTCGACACCTTCTACGACCAGGACGAGATCGATGCGGGATCCAATCCAGCGGACCCGGGCTCCACGCCGAACGACGGCCCGTCGGTGCCCACGGTCTCGGGCGGGGGGGCGGCCGCGCTGATCGCGCTCGTCGTGTTGCTCGCGTGGCGGCGCCTGCGCCGGCGCGCGTGATCGCGTGCGGGCTTCCCCCGGACCGCCTTGACACCTCCCGGGGCCGCTCTTACCCTCAGCGGCTCGCGAGAGAGTTGCTCCTGCTCCGCACCATCGGGGAGGGCGTTCCTCGCCACGCACCCAACTGAAGGTCACAGGAGGAATCCGCATGCCCACCGTCGGACAGCCGGCTCCCGACTTCAAGCTCATGAGCACGGAGGGCCGTGAGATCTCCCTCTCCGATTTCAAGGGGAAGAGGAAGGTCGTGCTCGCCTTCTACCCGCTCGACTTCAGCCCCGTCTGCTCCGTGCAGATCCCCGATTACGATCAGCACCACGACGATTTCGAGAAGGAGGACGCCATCGTGCTCGGCATCAGCCGCGACAGCGTCTTCGCGCACAAGGCCTGGCAGGAGCAGCTCGGCCTTGGAAGCGTTCCACTGCTCGCGGACATGAAAGGGGAGGCGGCGGCGAAGTACGGAGTCTACCTGGCCGACAAGGGGATCAGCGGCCGGGCCATCTTCGTGGTCGACAAGGCGGGCATCCTGCGCCACGCCCACGTGGAGGACAAGCTCTCTGACCGCCGGACCTCGGAGGAGGTCCTGGAGATGGTGAAGAAGATCTGACCGCGGTTTACGCGGGCGGCCCAGGGCGGTCCCAAGGGACCGCCCTTCTGTTGATGTCCGGTCCGAAGGGACCGCCCCTTCTGTTGATGCCCGGTTCGCTGGGGCCGCCCCACGCGTTGGGGCCGACTCAAAAGTCTTCAGCTTTCGCGGGGATGCTGCCGATAGATCAGGCGTTGACGCATCTCCCCGGGAAGGCTTAGGATGCCCCGCGCAACCCGCCATATCCGCCTGTCCGCGGCCCTGATCATCGCGGCGGCGCCGGCGCTCTCCGCCTGCTCCCACGACGGCGCGAAGCTCGGTGTCGCGCGCAGGGCATCGACCCGCGCCGCCGCCGGGAACGTCGAGCCGCGCGAGCCGGGACCCGCCGCCTGGGGTGGGGACCGGGCGGGGAGCACCATCGCCTTTCGCGCGCCCGGACGCCCCGAGGTTCGCGTGCCGGGCCGGCTCCTCGACGGCACGCGCTACGTCTCCGCGATGCAGCTCCTGGGGGCGCTGGGGCTCGAGGTCACCTTCCGGCCCTCCCGGGGCGAGCTCACCACCCGCGTGGGCCGCAAGCCCCTTCGGATCGTCGCGGGCCGATCCGCGATCGATTACGGCGGGCACGCCTACCACACGGCGGCCGCCGCCCGTGCGATGGGCGACGACCTCCTGCTCCCGGAGGAGTTCCTGGGCCCGCTGCGCGCGGCGTTCCTGGAATCGGGCGACGGACCCGAGGCCATGGCGGCCGTCCCGGCGCCCGGCGAGAGCGCGCTAGGCACCGTCGTGATCGATCCCGGGCACGGCGGCGCGAACACCGGCGCGAAGGGCCCCGGGGGGATCCTCGAAAAGGACCTCACGCTGGCGGTATCGCGGCGGCTGGCACGGATGCTCCGTGAGGAGCTCGGCTGCCGCGTGGTGCTCACGCGGGAGACCGACCGGGCGCTCTCGCTTCCGGAACGCACGGCGATTGCCAACCGGGAGCACGCCGGCCTCTTCGTGAGCGTGCACGCGAACGCGTCTCCCTCCCGCGTCGCGACGGGCTACGAGACCTTCATCCTGAGCACCACGGCGAGCGACGCCGAATCGAAACGGCTTGCCGACGAGGAGAACGCGGCGGACGGCGAGGCCGGCGCCGCGGCGGCGGGGTTCCTGGAGCTCACGCTGCAGGATCTCGTCCGCGCCGAGTCTATCGAGGAGAGCGCGCGATTTGCGACCCTCGTGCAGCGTTTCATGGACGGCGCGATGGACTCGGAGGATCGGGGCGTGAAGCAGGCGCCCTTCTGGGTCCTCGCGGGAGCGGACATGCCCGCCGTGCTCGTCGAGATCGGATTCATCACGAGCCCCTCCGAATCGCGGCGGCTCGCGAGCCCCACGACCCAGGAGCAGATCGCCCGCTCGATTGCCGGCGCCGTCTCAGCCTTCCGCGCCGAGCTGGACCGCCGCCGGGGCCTCGCGGCCACGGCCGACCCCTGATCCACCCGAACCCGGAGCGCTTCCCGTGAGACCGGACGGACGAGAGCCAGATCGGCTTCGCCCCGTGACGATCGAGCGCGGCTTCATCCGTTCCTCGACCGGGTCCGCGCTGATCCGGATGGGCGAGACGCGGGTGATCTGCACGGCGAGCGTGGAGGAGGGCGTGCCCGGTTGGTTGCGCGGCCGCGGCCAGGGATGGGTCACCGCGGAATACGGGATGCTTCCCGGCTCGAGCGCTCAGCGGATCCCCCGGGAGGCGGCCCGCGGGAAGATCGGCGGGCGCACGCACGAGATCCAGCGCCTCATCGGCCGCTCGCTCCGGTCGGTGACGAACCTGGGGCGGCTTGGTGAGCGGACGATCTGGATCGACTGCGACGTGATCGAGGCCGACGGCGGCACGCGCACGGCGGCGATCACGGGGGCCTGCGTGGCTCTTGTGGACGCGCTCGACGCGATGGTCGCGACGCACGCGCTGGAGCGGAGCCCGATGGAGGATCTCGTGGCCGCGGTGAGCGTCGGGATCGTGGACGGCGAGCCGCGGCTCGATCTGTCCTACGAGGAGGACAGCAAGGCGGAGGTGGACATGAACGTGGTGATGACCGGCGGGGGACGCTACGTCGAGATCCAGGGGACGGCCGAGTCGGGCACCTTCTCGCGGGAGGATCTCGATCGGCTCACCGCGCTGGGCGCCGCCGGAGTCGCGTCCCTCGTGACGATCCAGAGAGAGGTCCTTGGGCGCCGCGCCTGAGCGGCGCGTGGTCCTCGCCACGCGCAACGCGGGGAAGATCAGGGAGCTGCGCCGAATTCTCGGGCCCGCGGGTTTCACTATCCTGGGGCTCGATGCCTTCCCGGACGTGGCCGACGTCAAGGAGACGGGCGCGACCTTCACCGAGAACGCGCTCCAGAAGGCGCGCGCTGTCGCGCGGGCGACGGGGCTTCCGGCCATCGCCGACGACTCGGGCCTCGAGGTCGACGCGCTGGGCGGCGAGCCCGGCGTGCGCTCCGCGCGCTACGCGGGGGAGCCCCGCTCGGACGCGCGCAACAACGCGAAGCTGCTCGATGCCCTCGCGGCGGTTCCGGCGGACAAGCGGACCGCCGCCTTTCGCTGCGTGGCCGCCGCGGCGCTTCCCGATGGACGGGC
>JBGPLH010000259.1:0-5031 GCA_041486365.1 Thermodesulfobacteriota bacterium
CACTCGAAGTCGTCCTGCAGCCGCACCCAGTTCTCCAGGGCCCCGTGGTAGTGACCCAGGTGGAGCTTCCCGGTCGGCCGCATGCCGCTCACAACGCGCTCTCGTGCCCTCTTCTCTCGCATGCTCTCCCGCCTGCCCTCCCGCACGCTCTCCCGCCTGCCCTCCCTGATCTCGTCGGCCCTCGCCTCAGAAGAACGCCGCCGGTCCCTTCAGGAACAGGACGATCAGGACGTCCGCCACCGGATCGATCAGCCGTCGGATCAGCCGGTTCGTTTCCGGGATCATGAGCAGGAGGAGCAGCGGGAAGATGCCGTAGCGCTCCATGCGTGCGAAGACGCGCGCGTAGCGATAGGGCAGCACCGAGATCGCCACCTTGCTCCCGTCCATGGGGGGGACCGGCAGGAGATTGAAGATCGCGAGCATCACGTTCACCTGCACGCCGACGAGCAGCATGAGCCGGAGCGGCGAGAGGAACGCCGAGAGGGTGTCGCCCCCGAGCGCGAGCGAGAACAGGTTGAACAGGATCCCGCAGATCGCCGCGAGGAGGAGGTTCGTCGCCGGCCCGGCCGCCGCGACGTAGCCCATGTCCTTCTTCGGGCTCCGGAGGTTGCGGAAATCGACGGGCACCGGCTTCGCCCATCCGATGATGGGCGCGTTCGCGAAGGCGAGCATGAGCGGCACGACGATCGTCCCCATCGGGTCCACGTGCGCGATCGGGTTCAGCGTGAGCCGGCCCCGATCGCGCGCCGTCTGGTCGCCGAAACGCGAGGCGACCCAGCCGTGCGCGACCTCGTGGCAGGTGATCGCGAACACGGCGGGGGGCGCCACGATCAGGACTTTGGCCACCGTTTCCGCGACGCTGATGGATCCCCCCCGTCGGGGCGGGCAGGATCCACCCGCCCGAGCCGGCGCGGCCCCGCGCCGCGCCTTCCTCATCTGAATCTGATCAGGAACGCCCTTGTTTTACCGGGGGTTTCCCGCCCTGTCAACGCGGCGCGCGCGAAGGCGCGCCTCTTCCTCCTCCCGGCTCGAGACGAGGCCGTCGAGCCGGGCGTCGCGGAGATCGCGGAGTACCTCGCCCACCGCCGGGCCCTCCGGGACGCCGAGCGCGATCACGTCCCGACCGGAGAGCGCGGGGCGGATGTGGCGCCACAACACGAGATGGCGCGAGATCGCCCGTCGCAGGCTCTCGGCCGGCTCCTGCGCCATGAGCCAGAGGAGCCCTTCCACCGCCATGGCCCCGAGCGCCCGCACCACGGCACTCGGGGGAAGCGCCTTTCCCTCGGCCAGCAGCTTCAGCGCGCGTGGCACCTCCCGCGTGCCCTTCCGCGCGGCGGCCAGCTTCTCCGCCGTGCGCCCCCTGATCCCGAGCCGCGCCTCGAGCGCGCCCGCGTCGGCCTCCGGAAGCCGCGCCGTGAGCGCGAGCCAGAGCGGGATCCAGGGGACGATCGACTCGCCCGTGTAAAGCAGCCGGAACCAGGAGATCGCCTCCGCCGCCCGGTCGAGCCGCCGCTCGCAGGCCTCGTCGACGTGAAGGGACTGGTGGAGCGCCGGGAGCAGCCCGAACTCGTCCAGGCGCCGGAGGATCGCGGCCGCGCGGGGCTCCTCCAGGATGGGCAGCAGCTCGTTCAGGATCCGCGGACCGGAGACGGCGTCCAGATGTGCCGCGGCGCGGCGGAGCAGCCGCTCCGTGAACTTGCCCGGCCGGAAGTGGAAACGGCCCTCGAACCGGAGCGCCCGGAACGCGCGGGTCGGGTCCTCCACGAAGGAGAGCGCGTGCAGCACGCGGATCTGCCGGTCCTTCAGGTCCCGCTGCCCGCCGAAGAAATCGAGCAGCTCGCCGAAGGCCGCCGGGTCCAGCCGGATCGCGAGCGTGTTGATCGTGAAGTCGCGGCGGTAGAGATCGCGCTTCAAGCTGCTCCGCTCGACCGTGGGGAGCGCGCCGGGGTGGGCGTAGGACTCGCGCCGCGCCGTCGCCACGTCGATCCGGAACTCGCCCTCGCCGCCGGGGAGGTCGGGCCGGTGCGGCAGCGCGATCACCGCCGTGCCGAACATCTCGTGCCTGCGAAGCCGCCCTCCCGCGCGGGCCGCGAAGGCCTCCGCGAAGCGGATCGCGTCGCCCTCCACCACGATGTCCAGATCGTAGTCCTCCTCGCCGAGGAGCAGATCGCGCACGAATCCGCCCACCGCGTAGGCGCGCATCCCGATCTCCTCCGCCGCCTCGCCGAGCGCGCGCAGGAGATCGACGATGGGCCCGGGGAGCCGCTCGCGCATCATCCCGCGCACGCTGCGCCGCCGCCCCCGCGGCAGCGCCGCGTCCCCCTCCTCCGCGGCCTGCGACGGGAGCATCTCCCGTTCCTCCGCCTCGCGCGCGAGGCCCACGAGGTCGCCGCGCGTCACGACGCCGACGAGCCGCCCGCCCTCCAGGATCGGCGCCAGGCGCTGGTGCCCCTCGGCCATGGCGCGCTCCAGGGCGTCCACCGGATCGTCGGGCGAGAACGACAGGAACTCGCCCGTCATGTACTCCTCGACGGGCGTCCTGCCGAGCCCGTGGTGGAGGGCGCGCTCTACGGTCCCCCGCTCGATGAGACCCACCACGCGATCCTTGCGCATCACCGGGAGCACGTCGATGGGCCCCTCCCCGAGGCGACCCGCCGCGTCCGCGATGGGCACGCAGGCGTCCACCGTGACGACCGGCGCGTGCATGCAGTCGCGGGCCCGCGCCGCGGGGGCAACCTTCGCGCGCAGCGCCTCGAGCAACCGGTCGCGGGCCTCGATCAGCGTGAGCCCCTTCACCGTGGCCGCGGCGGCCGCGCGGTGCCCGCCGCCACCGAGCCGCCCCAGGATCGCCGCGCAATCCACGGCCGGCTCCCGCGCTCTTCCCACGACGAAGATCCGATCCTCCATTCGCACGAGGGCGAAGAAGGCCCGCGCCGGGAGAATCGTGGCCGCGCGGGAGGCGAGGTCGCCGAGCCCCTCGACGTACACGTCGCTTGACGCCTGGGCCACGTGGACCGACACGCCGTGCACGTCGACCCGCGCGGCCGTGCGGAGGAGATCGTCGAGGATCGCCACCTGCTCCGCCGCCAGATCGCGGGGGAGGAAGCGCGCCACGATCTCGAGGTCCGCCCCTCCGCGCAGGCACAGCGCCGCGGCCTCGGCGTCCTCCGGCGTCGTCCCCGCGTATGTGAGGCAGCCGGTCTCCTGGTAGAGCCCGAGGAGGTAGACCGTGGCCTCCTCGGGCCGGATGTCGATGCCGCGCTCGCCGAGGAGGTGGAGCATCAGGGTGGTGTTCGCGCCGACGGGACGGGAAACGTCCACCGCGCCGTGCAGATCGTCGGGACCGGGTGGATGATGATCGTAGACGTGAACCTCCACGCCGGGCCGCGCGGCGATCTCGCCCAGCGCGCCGATCCGATCGGGACGGCGGGTGTCGACGACGATGATCCTCCGGATCGCGGACGGATCCAGCGCGCGCGCGCCGATCACGGGCAGCGGCGGGAGGTGCCCCGCCTCCGTGAAGTCGCGCAACGCCTTCTCCTGCGATCCCGGGAAGAAGACCTTCGCGTCCGGGTAGAGCCGGTGCGCGGCGACGACGGAGGCCAGCGCGTCGAAGTCGGCCTCGATGTGGCAGGTGATCACGTCCACGCGGCTCACCTTCCCCGGGGATGAATCTCCCGGATCACGCGGCGAAGGCGCTCGCCGTCGACGTGCGTGTAGATCTCGGTGGTGGAGATGTCACTGTGGCCGAGCAGCGTCTGCACCACGCGCAGGTCGGCCCCGTTCTGGAGGAGGTGGGTCGCGAAGGAGTGGCGCAGCGTGTGGGGCGAGAGCTTCCGCCCGACGCCCGCGGCGCGGGCCCAGCGGCGGAGGATCTCCCAGAAGGCCTGCCGGGTCATCGCGCCCCCACGGCTCGTCACGAACACGTGGGGGCTCGGGCGGCGCTTGAGGATCAGCGGCCGCCCGCGCTCGAGCCAGGTCGAAAGGCGCTCCACCGCGGTATCCGAGAGCGGGACGATGCGCTCCTTCGATCCCTTGCCCATCGCCCGGGCGAAGGCGGCGGCGAGATCGATATCCTGCATCCGGAGCCCCACCAGCTCCGACACGCGCAGCCCCGTCGCGTAGAGCGTCTCGAGCATCGCGGCGTCCCGGATCCCCCTCGGGGTCGAGTCGTCCGGAGCGTCGAGGATCGCCTTCACTTCCTCGAAGGAAAGCACCGCGGGGAGCGTGCGGGCGCGGCCGGGCGCCGGGATGTCCTCCGTCGGGTTGGCGCGGGCGATCCCGGCGGACAGGAGATAGGCGTGGAGCCGGCGGACCGCCACCAGCGTCCGCGCGGCCGAGCGCGGCGAGAGTCCCTCCTGGTGGAGCCGTGCGAGGAACACCGAGACGAGGTCCGGCGTGGCGTGGACGGGATCGGTATTGCGCGAGGCGAGGAAGCGCGCGTAGCGCGCGAGGTCCCGGCCGTAGGCCTCCAGCGTGTTGCGGGAGAGCCCGCGTTCGATCGCGGCGTGGTTCATGAAGGCGTCGATCTGCGCGTCCATCCCCCTCACGCCTGCCTCCTCAGGGCTCGAGCACCGCGAGCAGCCTCCGGCGGATCTCGTCGAGCCGCGACCGATCCTCGATCTTACGGAACCCGGCGTCCTTCACGTAGAACACGTCGTCCACCTTGTCGCCCTTCGTCTGGATCCGCGAGACGTAGATGCTCAGATCGAGCTCCATCAGCGTGTGGGTGATCTGGTACAGGAGGCCCACCCGGTCGCGGGCGTCGATGTCGATCACCGTGTAGAAATCCGAGGCCTCGTTGTCGAACTCCACGCGGATGGGCCGGCGCGGGCCCGTCCGGGGCGCGAGGATGGACGGCGGGCGCTTGCGCGCCACGAGGGCCTCGACGCTCTCCTCACCGCGGAGCACCCGCCCGAGATCGATGAGGATCGCGTCCCACTTCGCCTCGTCCGTGATGGGCCCGGCGGTCCGCGGGTCGCTCACCTGGTAGATGTCGAGCGCCGTGCCGTCCAGCGTCGTGAAGATCGA
>JBGPLH010000260.1:0-5018 GCA_041486365.1 Thermodesulfobacteriota bacterium
GCGCCCGGCAACGACCCCCTCCGCATGCTGCGCCTGGCGCGCCCGCCCATGCTGCTCCTGTACCTGGCGCTCGGCGCCCTCGTCTTCACATGGGCGCGGCGACTCTATGGGCCGGGGGGAGCCCTCCTCGCCACGGCGGTCTTCGCCCTCTCGCCCAGCACGCTCGCATACACCTGGTTCGCCAACATGGACTTCGCGCTAGGGCTCGCCTACACGGCGTCGCTCTTCACGCTCTGGCGCTTCCTCGAGAAGCCCACGCGGGGCCGGCTGCTCGCCGCAGGCTCCGCGCTCGGGCTCGCGCTCGGCACGCATTTCGCGTCGGTCGCGCTCCTCGTCGTGATCCCCTGCATGCTCGTGGCGGGGGGAATTCACTGGTCGAGCTTCCGGAAGGGGCGGCCGCACGAGCATCCCTCGCCCCGCGTGCGGGCAACCTACGCGGGGCTCTCCACGCGGACGGCGCTGTTCCTCTTCGGCGCCTTCCTGGCGATGATCCTGGTGGCGATCATCGTGGTATGGGCGCTGTATGCCTTCGAGACCCAGCCGCTGCTCCGGAACGCGCCGGACCTCGCGGACAAGCGCGCGTGGATCGCGCAGCACGTCCGGGGACCGGAGTCCTTCCGAGCGGCCGTGGTGAAGGCGGCGTCGGATCTGCCCGTCCCCGGCGCGACCTTCGCGCGGGGGATCCTGAACATCCTGCGACGCACGGGCGAGAGGGGGACGCAGGGCTACTGGTGGTTCTACCTCGCCGTGCTCGCCGCGAAGACGCCGCTGCCGGTGCTTATCCTCACGGGCTGGGCCTTCCTGCGCCGGCCGAGACGGCCCTCCTACCACGAATGGTTCCTCGTGCTTCCCGCGGGCGTCTTCCTCGTCCTCGCGAGCCGGAGCGCCTACCAGAGCGGTCTGCGAAACGTCTATCCGATCCTGCCGCTGCTGGCGATCTACACAGGGAGGGTGCTGTGCGCGAAGTTCCCGCACGCCGATCAGACTCCCGTGCCCGGACCGCGATCGCGCGTCGTCGCCGCGGCGCTCGCGCTCTGGCTCGCGCTCATCGCGGTCACGACGCGCCCGCACTACCTCTCCTACTACAACGCGCTGGTGGGCGGGTCGACGGGAGGAATTCGGGCCGCGGTGGGATCGGTGGATCTCGACTGGGGCCAGGGGCTGGTGGGGCTCAAGCGGGAGATGGATGCGCGGGGGATCCGGGAGATCGTGCTGGCGTCTCCGGGAACGACGGACCCGGCGATCTACGGGATCCGCGCGCGGCGGATCTACAGGAACGATCTGAAGAACCCGGAGCGGCTCGCGCCGGGCGTGTACGCGGTGAGCACGACCTACGTGCGGGGCCGGCCGTGGCTCCGGGCGATGGAGCCCTTCGCGCGCGTGGGGAACGTGCTGTGGTTGTACCGGCTCAGCCCTCGGCCTCCGCGTCGGTGAGCAGCTCGCTGACGCCCGTCGGGGGCTCCAGCTCCATCTGCGGGGTCTGCAGATCGGGGGGAGAGTATGCGTTGACCCGATTGCGGCCCGAGCGCTTGGCTTCGTAGAGGGCCTCGTCGGCGCGGCGGATCAGCATCTCGGTGTTCTCGCCGTCCATGGGCCAGGTCGCCACGCCGCCGCTGATCGTGAGCCGCCCGCCGGGCTGCGTCTCACCGAAGATGAAGTCCTCTTTCTCGATCAGCCGGCGGACCCGCTCCGCCGCCTGCATCGCCTCCCGCTTCTCGGCCCCCGGCATCACCAGCAGGAACTCCTCGCCGCCGTACCGGCCGATGAACTCCTTCTCCCGCACCGCATCCGCGAGCAGCGCGGAGATCTTGCGGAGCAGATCGTCTCCCGGGATATGGCCGTTCGTGTCGTTGTAGTGTTTGAAGTGATCGATGTCGAAGAGGAAGACCGACATCGGGCGGGGCGTCTCGCCCTCGGCGTCCATACTCTCGTCGATCCGGTGCAGCAGATGGGTCTTGTTGAGCAGCCCCGTGAGCCCGTCGGTCTTGGCGAGGTTCCGCTGCTGCTTCAGCGTGAGCGCGCTCATCATGGTGACGGAGGTGAGCATCGTGACCGTGAGGCCCACCTCCCGCTGCCGCGGCACCTCCCGTTCCGTGGGGCCCATCAGGATCACGCCCAGGGTCCAGCTATCGTAGATGACGGGAAGGCAAAGGGAGAAGCCGCCGCGGGGCACGTTGGTCGAGAGGTTTTTCTGGCGCACCTGGGAGCTTTCGTAACGGATGTCGTCGGGCGTCATGGGGAGCTGCTTCAGCCCGGTCCAGCCCACGATTCCCTCGCCGAACTTCACCCGATGCCCCACGGGAAAATCGCACTCGCCCTGAGTGGCCGCCGCGACGAGCTCTCCGCGCCGGGTCACGTAGAATATGCCGTAGGAGGGTTCGAAGAGCTCCTGCACGAGATCGAGGGCCCGCGCGGGGATGTCCTGCAGATGCCGGCAGGCCGAGAGGCGCTGGGCGATGTCCGGAAGCATGACGATGGACTTCTGCAGGCTCTCGATGGTCTTCTCGGCGCGCGTGGCCCGGTCGTACAGATCGGCGGCAGCCCGTCGATGATCGGCGTTGTTGCGCTCCAGCTCGACGATCCGCGAGCGAAGCGAGTGCAGCGAGAAGAGGCGGCTGGCGAAGAAGGCCCCCGTGACGAGCGCGAGGGTCATCGCGATATGCCCGACGTCGTAGCCGAGAAAGTGCATCCTGTGCCGTCCCCCGGGGTCCTGCAGTTTCCATGAGATGACGGCCCGCGGTGCCCGCGCGGGCGATTTTCTCCGGGCCTCGTCCTCGGCCCGCATATTCCCATGTATGAAGGAAGCAAGAGGGGTGCCAAGAGATTCCAGGCGGGCATGTGTCCGTTCGGACAGGCGCAAATCGGCGGAATATCAGGACTGGAGGGCGATGTCCGGGCGATCCGGGTGTGAACAATCTGGAGAACCGATGCGGGAGGTGACACATTTCGCGTCACCCGCCGGACATTCCTGCAGGCCCGCGCCGCGTGCGCCCCTTGTGGCTCCCCGTACCGATCAGCGTGTGGGCTGCAGCTTTCCGGGCGGCCGGAGCATCTTCTCGATCTCCGAGAGGTGCGCCTCCTCGTCCGCGATCATCGCGCGCGCGTACTCCTCGAGGCGCACGTCGCGGTCCTTCACGAGTCCGAGGAGGCGGCGGTACAGCGCAACACCCTCCTTCTCGTGCTCCATCGCCTCCCGCAGGATCTGATCGATGTCGTGCTTGTACGTCTCCAGGAGCTTCCCGATCTTGAGCGACGGGTGGCCTCCCAGAGACGTGATGATCTCGCCCGCCTGCGTCGCGTGGGTCATCCCCTCGGTGGCCTGCGCCCGCATCCACTGCACGATGGGAATTCGGGAGTGCCCGAAGATCATGAGCGAGTAGTGCATGTAGCGGACGATCCCCGCCAGCTCCGTTTCGAGGATCGTGTTCAGCGTGTCCACCACTTTCTTCGTGTCGATCGAATCCCTTGCCGCCGGCATGATGATTCCTCCCCTGTCGATGTTTCAGGCCACGCTAAAGGATGGGCCCGGGTGAGTCAAATCGCGCGCCGGGAGCGCCAACGCGACGAAGCCGCCCCGGGGAGCGGCTTCGTCTTCGAACGTGAGCGCGATCTCCGCTCAGCCCTGCTTGCGATGGCGAATGGATCGCGCGAGGCCGATCAGGCCCGTCCCCAGCAGGAGCACGCTGGCGGGCTCCGGAATGTCCTGGGACGGTCGCTTCGTGGCCGTGAAGAGCCAGTCACTGTCGTCTATGTGATCCATCGGGTTGGAGCTGTGGTGGTTGAGCCAGCCCCAGCCGACGAACTCCGTGGGACCGCAGGTGTCCACCATGCAGTTGAGCCGGTGGTTGGCGGTGTTGTTGAAATTGAACGAGATCCCGCCCATGTCCGCCTTGTCATAGAGGGAGATCGGGGTCATGCTCCCGCCGATGTTGAAGTTCGGCGTGATTGTCCCGGTGTTCGTCGCGCTGGCGGGGCCCACGAGGAGGTTGTTTCCCGTGGCTCCGGTGGACGTGATGTTCACCGTGTAGACGAAGTTGATGGTCCAGAGGCCCGCGTAGGTGGCGTTCGTGTAGCCGGTTCCCGTGTCCAGGCCGCCGTAGGCGATCCCGCTGATCGTGACCGAGTCGTCGCCGAAGGAGTTGACCGTCCCGCCGTCGTTGAAGACCAGCGTCATGGTGGAATTCGCGTTATTGAAATCGAACGTGAAGATGTCGTGATTGCTCGTCACGTTGAACAGCTCATCCAGCCTCATACCGTACAGGGGCGGCCGGGCGGTGCCATCGGGATGGTTGGCGAGGTTGTAGGTGAAAGTCGTCGCCTGCGCCGTCGCGGAAACCGCGATGGCGAGGACGAGTGCGGCAAGGAAGGATAAGAACTTCCCTGGGATGGCCTGTCGCATGTTCGCTCCTCTCCCTTGGGGAGTGCTGAGATGGCTTGCGTCCGGAGGCAGCTCGCGCAGGCAGGCCATACCCGCGAGCCCTGCCTCCTTCTCCGTCGAACACCCTGAGGTGGAGCTCCTAACAGGCACCCCTGAGGACCTGTGGTGGTTACTCCACAGATGTAGTGCAGGTCTGAAGAAGTGCGTGGCAAAGAAAAAGGCCGGCTTGCGGCTAATCTATTGAAATATAGATTGAATCTAATTTGACTCGGGGCGCCGGGATGAAAGGCTCCGGCGGCCCGCGCCGCCCGGGCTCGGGTGTCTCCGCTGAGATTGCGGCCCCGCCCGGGGGCCTGTAGCCTGTGCCATTCTCGCCGGCCCCCGGCGGCCGCCCAGGACGCATCCGAATGGAAGATCGGCTCCTCTTTCTGATCAGCTCCCCGCGCTCGGGCTCCACGCTCCTCGAGCGCATGCTCGCGTCGCATCCGGCCGTCCACGGGCGCGCCGAGCCGCATCTCATTCCCCCGCTCGCGCACCTCGGCTACTACGGCCGGGTCGACAAGGCGCCCTACGACCCGTTCATCACCCACGAGGCGGCCGAGGCCTTCGTCCGGGATCTCCCGCGCGGGGAGGCTGACTA
>JBGPLH010000261.1:0-4966 GCA_041486365.1 Thermodesulfobacteriota bacterium
CTTTTTTCGCGAGCCGCGCGGGGCGCTCCTGCTTTTGCCGGGGCCGGGGACACGTGTGCCCGGGAAGTAGCCTGTTTTTCTTGACTGGAGGCTTCATCCTTGATGACGCGCAACCCTTTCTTCCGCATGACCGATGAGACCGTCCTCCAGTGGCTCGAGCGCGACGCGAGGCACCTGGCCGGGCAATTCCGCTTGCGCCTGGCCAGACTCGACCGGGAGAGCGGGCGCGTGAAGCGACGCTTCGGGAGCTGCGACTCCGACGGCGTGATCCGGATTCGCCTGCGCAACCGAAGAAACGGCGACTATCTCAAGTACTCCTCGCTCGTGGCGACGCTCTGCCACGAGCTGGCGCACCTGCGCTTCATGGACCACGGCACCGGGTTCCGGTCGCTGTACGCCGATATCCTCCAGTTCGCCCGCGCCACCGAGATCTACCGGCCCCGCTCGGTGCTCGCGCGCGGCGAGATCTCCCTGCGGCGGGCCGCGCTGAATCCGCGGCGTCGCACCAAGCGACGCCGTCGCACCGCCGCCCGCCAGCCCGCGCGTTGACCCTCACGGAGCGCCCCGCCTATACTCGCCCCGGCCTTCCGGACGCCTTCGCCCGGGTAGGGTCGGGGCGTCTCTTCGTAAAGGCCCCGCCCGCCTTCCGATCCCTCGCCTTTCGGGAGTTTCGCGCGTGACGCAGGAGATGCCTTCCACGGGAAGCGTGGTGGCGCTCGCCGGAGGGGTCGGCGGCGCACGGTTCCTCCGCGGGCTCGCGGCCGCCATCAATCCCGCCGCGATCACCGCCGTCGTGAACACGGCGGACGACTTCACCCATCACGGCCTGCGGATCTCCCCCGACATCGACACGGTCGTCTACACGCTCTCGGGACTCGTGGACGAGCAGACGGGCTGGGGTGTCGCGGGCGACACGACCGGTTGCCTGGAGATGCTCGGCCGCCTCGGTGAGCCGACCTGGTTCAGACTGGGCGATCGCGATCTGGCGATGCACCTCGTGCGGACGCGCCTGCTGCGCGAGGGACTCCCGCTCTCCGCCGTGACCGATCGAATCCGTTCCGCGCTGGGCATTGCGTCCCGGGTGCTTCCGATGACCGACGAGGAGGTGGCCACGGAGATCGAAACGCCGGACGGCCTCCTCGCCTTCCAGGACTACTTCGTGCGGGAGGCGTGCCGCCCGGCCGTCCGCGGCGTGCGATTCCGTGGCGCCGACCAGGCGCGTCCAGCGCCGGGCGTCCTCGCGGCCATTGCCGCCGCGCGGGCGATCATCCTGTGCCCCTCCAACCCCATCGTGAGCATCGCCCCGATCCTCGCGGTGCCGGGGATCGCGGAGGCCATCGCGGCCTCACCCGCCCGCGTCGCGGCCGTGAGCCCCATCGTGGGCGGAAAGGCACTCAAGGGCCCTGCCGACCGTATGCTCCGCGATCTCGGCCATGATTCGACGGCGGCCGGCGTGGCGAGAATCCACGCGGGGCTCGTCGACGTCTTCGTGCTCGATCGGGCCGACGAGATTCTCGCGGAGGAGGTGCGCGCGCTCGGGCTGGAGCCGTTGGTGACGGACACCATCATGGCCGACCTTTCCCGAGCCCGCGCGCTGGCCCGGGCGGTGCTCGAGCGGCTCACGTGACGCGGAGGCCCGGGACCCACGCGATCGTGCCGGTGAAGCCCTTCGCCCGGGCCAAGACGCGGCTGGCGCAGATGCTCTCCCCGGAGGCGCGCCGCGTGCTCGCATCGGCGATGCTCCTGGATGTGATCGCGGCGCTCCGCGCGGCGCGCATGATCGAGCGCGTCTGGGTCGTGAGCCTGGACCGGGAGGTCCTGAGGGGTGCCGCGCGACTGGGCGCGGTGCCGCTCGAGGAGGAGTTCGACATGGGCCTCAACCGCGCGCTCCGGTTCGCCACACGGACCTCCGCCGGGGACGGGGCGGGCCGGGTGCTGATCGTTCCCTCCGACGTGCCCCTCGTCACGGCCGCCGACATCGACGCGCTCGTCGGAGCGGCTGCGCGCGCGCGATCGCCCCGGTCCGTGATCGCAGTGGCGTCCCGGGATGGCACCGGCACGAACGCCCTCCTGCGGACGCCCCCGGCCGTCATCCCGCCCCGCTTCGGCGCCGGCTCCCTGCGACGCCACGCGCAGGAGGCAGAGCGGCGCGGGGTGCCCTTCCTCCTGCGCCGCGCGCCGCGGATGATGCTCGACGTCGACACGCCCGCCGAGCTGGTGCTTCTCGCCCGCCGGGCCCGGGGCCATACCGCCCGCGCCCTGCGCCGTTTGGGGTTCCTCTAGACCCGCGGTTCCCCTCGCGGAGGTCCTGGGCGCAGCCGGGGCCGACCCCGAGGACGCGGGGGCCGAGAGACTTGTCATGGACGCCGTGACCGCCTTCCCGATCCGTCACGTCCCGGTGATCGCCCCCGGCGATCCGCTCGCCGCGATCCTGCTGGACGGTATCGGGGCCAGCGACCTCGCGATCGGGGATGGCGATGTCCTCGCGATCTGCCAGAAGGTGGTGTCGAAGGCGGAGGGGCGCGTCCTCGATCTGGCGACCGTCGTCCCCTCCCCTCGCGCCCTCCGGTTCGCCGAGGCACACGGCAAGGACCCGCGGGTGATTGAAGTGGTGCTGCGGGAGTCGCGAAGAATCGTCCGGATGGAGCGCGGCGTGATCGTCTCGGAAACGGCCACAGGGCTTGTGTGCGCCAACGCGGGGGTCGATCGCTCCAACGCCTGGCGCCCGGATCATCTGACGCTGCTTCCCCTCAATCCCGACGACTCGGCGCGCCGGCTCCTCGAGGAGATCAGCACGCGCTCGGGGAGGAGGATCGCGATCGTGATCACCGACACCTTCGGCCGCCCCTGGCGGGAGGGGCTTGTCGACGTGGCGATCGGCGTGGCGGGCCTGCGTCCGCTGATCGATCTCCGGGGGCGAAGCGACCTCGCCGGCCGGCCCCTCGAGGTTTCCGTCATCGCGCTGGCCGACCAGGTGGCCGCCGTCGCCGGCATGGTGATGGAGAAGGGTGAAGGGATCCCCGCCGCGATCGTGCGCGGAGCGGGCGCGTGGCTCGGGTCGGGAACCGCGGCGGAGCTCATCCGGCCGGCGGACAAGGATCTCTTCCGCTGAAGGGATCGCGCGACGCCGGTATTCCCGGACCACGGGCAAAGGAAAACCCCGTACGAGCGGGGTTTGGACCTTCCAAGGAGCGCGGCCTCTAGCGCGCGCGGGCGCGGCCGGAACGCGCCTGCTCCGGCGTGGTCTCCGCCGTGGCGCCCCCCTCTTCCGCCCGTTGCAGGCGCTGCAATTCGCGAACCTTCGCCCGGAGATCCTGCGCTAGCTCGCCGAGAGGCAGCAGCAGGTACTGGCCGCTATGCTTCAGGATGTTCACCACTTCCCGGTCGTTCCGGCACAGGTAGAAGTTCTTCCCGTCGGTGAGCAGGTTGATACGCCCGTCGCCCTTCAGGGCGGCGTGGAAGGGCTTCTCGATCCCCATCTCGTCCCGGAGCACCTCGAGTGTCTTCCGGATCCGCTGGAAGCTCATCCCCTTGCGCTTCAGCGCGGCCACCGCCTGGAGCACCAGCACGTCGAGCGCGCTGTAGATTCGCCGGCCGCCCTTCCCCGGTCGATTCCCGGCGGGGCGGGAGAGGCTCGGAGTGAACACGCCCTGCTCGTCCCAGTACTGGAGGTTCCGGTTCGTCAGACCGGTGAGGAACTCCACCTCACTGCTGGTGAAACCCTGCTTCTTCGAAAGGAACATCGTTGCTCCCGCCGACGCTCCGCCTCGTTGCCCGGCGGGCGCCGTGGTCCCGGTGGACCGCTGTCGCCAGTGTGAAGAGAAACCCGGAAGGGCGTGGTTTCGAACTTCTATAATAGAGGAGGAGCCAGCGCGATCAACCGCGATCTCAGAAAAAAGATCCTGGACCGGCCCTGAGGAAAGGGCTTGAATTCCAGTGGATTAGGGGATCGGGTCGCTACCGGCTCCCGGGGTGCCCGGGCCGGGCCCTTTGACCTCCCGGACGGGCCACCCGCCTGCGGCGCGCCCGGGATCCACCGAGCGCGTGCCCCGCGCACCATCAGAGTCGTCCCTCGCTGCGCTCGGGACCGCCGTGCGCGGGAACTTCGGCGGAACGGTGCCCCCGGAGGCGACCATCGCTTCGGGAGAAATCCCTGGGCGATCAAGACACAGAATTACGTGAGGCCCGAGATTACTCTCGAGCCCCACGTAAGTTTCCGCGCGATTGCCACCTTCAGCCCAAGACCACCTTACTTCCTTTTCTTGCTCTTCTTGGCGGTCTTCTTGGCGGCCGTCTTCTTCTTTGCCGCCTTGCGCTTAGCTGCCATTATGCTTCACCTCCTTTGAAAGGTTGATGTTAAAACATTTTTATAGTTTTTGTTTTCGGCCTGTCAAGAAATTTTTTGAGTTTTTTCTCATTTTTTTCTTGACCACCCCCCGGAGGTGGCCGCCGAAGGTCTCCGGATTCCTCCTCGCGGCGACCTTTCGCGCGCCCTTCGTCCTCCCCCCCGAAGCAGATATCACTCACGTTTGTGTAAGAGCGGATTCGCGATCACGTCGGCGCCAGGCTGCGTTTCGTCGTTCTCCCGCCTCTCCATCAGCACGGCAGGCGATCGCGAATCGCCCGCCATAGCGCGTCGAGGCCCTGGCCGGTCACGGCGGAGAAGGGGATTGGCTTCACGGGGGGAAGTTCCGGGCAGGCGGCCAGCGCCCGCGTGATCGACAGGGCCTGGGCGGCCTGGCGCCCCCGCGGCAGCTTGTCGGCCTTCGCCAGAACCACGACGGCGGGAATCGCGTGGTGGGCGAGGTACTCGATGAGCTCCACGTCTCCCTCGGTCGGGTCGTGCCGGATGTCGAGGATAACCACGACCGCCCGGAGCGATGAACGCCCCTCAAGGTATCCCTCGACGAGCGGGCGCCAGGAGCGCCGGAGCGCTTCCGGCGCGCGCGCGTAGCCGTACCCCGGC
>JBGPLH010000262.1:0-4956 GCA_041486365.1 Thermodesulfobacteriota bacterium
AGCGCGGCGCCACGGAGCTGTGCATCCAGGGCGGGCTCCACAAGGAGCTGCCCGGCACGCACTACGAGGCCATCCTCCGGACCATCCGCGCGCGCCATCCACGCCTGCACCTGCACGCCTTCTCGCCCATGGAGATTCACTACGGGGCGAAGCGCACTGGCCGCACGATCCGCGATCACCTGAGCGTGCTCCGCGACGCGGGGCTCAACACCATTCCCGGCACGGCCGCCGAGATCCTCGTCGACGAGGTGCGCCGGCGCCTGTCTCCCTACAAGCTCTCCGTGGCCGACTGGATCGAGGTCGTCGGCACGGCCCACCGGCTGGGGATCCGCTCCTCCTCCACCATCATGTTCGGGCACATCGAGGAGCCGCGGCACTGGTCGCGGCACCTCGGCGTGATCCGCGACCTGCAGAAGGAGACGGGCGGCTTCACGGAGTTCGTGCCGCTGGCCTTCATCCACACGCTCACGCCGCTGTACCTCGAGGGCAACTGCCGCCCGGGCGCGACGGACGAGGAGAAGCTCAAGATGTACGCCGTCGGGCGGATCTTCCTGCGCGGCCGGATCGACAACGTCCAGGTGTCCTGGCCCAAGCTCGGCCCCGCGATGGCGCAGCGGTGCCTGGACGCGGGGGCGAACGACTTCGGCGGGACGCTCATGGAGGAGTCGATCTCGCGCATGGCGGGCGCGCAGCACGGGCAGTACGTGAGCCCCGACGCCTTCCGGCAGATGATCCACCTGATCGGGCGCATCCCGGCCCAGCGCAACACGCTCTACGATCTCCTGCGGATCTTCCCGCGGCCCGGGCGGCCGCCGGTGGAGGTGCTGCCGCGGGAGACGCGCCTCGGGGCACCACCGCGCCCGGACGAGCGCGGGTTGCCGCTCGCCGAGGCGCTGATCTAATTCCACTTCACCCGCACGGAGGCTCCATGATCGGACAGGGCGGCCATCTGATCGCGAAGCAGCTGAAGCAGGAAGGGATCGACACGCTGTTCACCCTCTGCGGAGGCCACGTCTTCGCCATCTACGACGGGTGCATCGACGAGGGAATCCGCGTGATCGACGTCCGTCACGAGCAAGCGGCCGCCCACGCGGCCGATGCCTGGGGGCGGATCACCGGGACACCGGGCGTCGCGGTGGTGACCGCGGGCCCGGGCGTGACCGACGCGGTGACGGGCGTGGCCAACGCCTGGCGCGCGTCGAGCCCGATGGTCTGCATCGGCGGGCAGGGGCCCTTCACGATGTTCAAGCGGGGCGCGCTCCAGGAGATGGACCACGTGGCGCTCATGGCGCCCATCACGAAGTGGTCCGACCGATGCTTCGAGACGCGCCGGCTCCCGGAGTACGTCTCGATCGCCTTCCGGTACGCGCTCTCGGGCCGTCCGGGCCCGGCGTTCCTCGAGGTACCGCTCGACGTGATGATCAGCTCCGAGCCCGTCGAAGGCGTCGAGTTCCCGGTGAACGCCCGCTGCACGTCGAAGTCCTGGGGCGATCCCGCGTACGTGGAATCGGCGATCAAGGTTCTCCAGAGCGCGAAGAAGCCCGTGGTGATGGCCGGTTCTTCCGTATGGCTGTGCCGGGGGCAGGACGCGCTGCGCCGGTTCATCGAGGAGGCCGACGTCCCCGTGTACCTGAACGGCATGGGCCGCGGCTGCATCCCGCCGGACCATCCGAATTTCTTCAGCCACACGCGCGGCTACGCGCTGGACTCCTGCGACGTGGCCATCGTGATCGGGACCCCGCTGGATTTCCGCCTGGGCTACGGGAAGTCGATCCCCGAGAAGGCGAAGATGATCCAGATCGATATCGATCCGCTGGACATCGGCCAGAACCGCGGCGCCGACGTCGGGATCGCGGGGGACGTGGGCGTGATCCTCGACCAGATCGCCCGGGCGCTTCCCGAGATCGCGGGCCCGCGCGAGGGACGGCGGCACACCGCGTGGATCGGGGAGATCCGCGGGATGGAGAAGAAGGCCGTCGAGCGGCTGGCGCCGCAGCTCATCTCCGACCTGCAGCCGATCCACCCGAACCGCTTCAGCGCGGAGCTGAAGAAGTTCGTCGACCGGAACACGATCATCGTGGGCGATGGCGGCGACATCGTGGCGATCGCGTCCAAGGTGCTCGACGTGCACCTGCCGGGCAACTGGCTCGATCCGGGTCCGCTGGGCTGCCTCGGCGTGGGGATGCCCTTCGCGATCGCGGCCAAGCTCGCGCGCCCCGAGAAGCGCGTGATGGTGCTCTTCGGCGACGGCTCCTTCGGGCTCACGGGCTTCGAGTTCGACACCGCCGTGCGCTTCAACCTCCCGATCATCGCCATCGTCGGCAACGATGCGGCCTGGGGACAGATGCGAAAGCCGCAGATCGCGAGCTACGGCCTGGAGCGCTCCATCGCCACGGCACTGGCGCCCACGCGCTACGATAAGGTGGTGGAGGCGCTCGGCGGTCACGGCGAGCTGGTCACCGACCCGAAGGAGATAGTGCCGGCGCTCGAGAGGGCGGAGGCGTCGGGCAAGCCGGCCTGCGTGAACGTGATGATCCATCCCAACCCGACCGATCTGATGCGCAACCCGCCCAAGTACTGATCCCCGCGGGGGGCGCCTGCCCTGCGGCAGGCCCTCCCAGCCGGGAGACCGGATGCCCGTGCCAGAATCCTCCGAGAAGCAGCGCTTCACCTTCCGGATCGCGTCCTTCGCCAACGAGGAATCGCGCGAGCGGGCGGGGGAGCACCTCGCCGGGATCTTCCCGCATCGCGCGCCCGGCGAGATCACCCGGGCGCTGGCGCGGGCGCCGCTGTCCTTCTCGGTGACCGCGACCCCGGAACGGGCCGTACGGCTCGCGGAGAGCCTGGCCGATCTCGGCGCCGCGCTCTCGGCTGAGCCCGATCCGCGCGCGCGGCTCGCGGCGTCCGCGCAGCCGGAGGGCGAGCCGCTTCCGCTCCCGCTCGAGCCGATCCCCGACGGGGCGATCCGGGCGGGGGGCGCCGAGGAGCCGGAGACCGAAGCCTTCGAGGCGATGCTGGCGCGTCTCTCCCGCTCCAAGGCGCCTCCGGCGGCCAAGGTCGAGGCCGAGGGGCCGCCGGCTTTCTTCTGGTACGCCTGGGTCGATACGCTCTTCTCGCCGCAGCGCCTTTTTGCGAGCCTCCGCGCCCCCGGCGGAACGTTCCGGGCGTTGCTGTTCGCGGCGACGCTGGGCTTTCTCGCCGCCGTGCTCGCCTTCCCCGCGCAGGCGCTCAACGCGATGAATCGGGGAACGCTGGACGCGGGGTCGCTGGCGGATCGCTACCTCGTCACGATCTTCACGCAGCCCCTCGCGACGGTGACCGGGACGATCCTCTCGGCGGCCCTCGTCCACCTGGGGCTTCGGCTCTTCAGCGGCCCGCGGCCCTTCGAGATCACGCTCAAGGTTCTCTCGTACGCGACCGCGGCGGCCGTCTTCGCGGCCATCCCGGGCGGTGGCCCCTCGATCGCGACCCTGATCGGCATCGTGCTCTCGGTGGTCGGCCTCACCGTCGCCCATCGCGTCCGGCCGGGACAGGCGATCGGCGCGATCTTCTTTCCGGCCCTCCTCGTGGGGGGACTCCTGCTCCTGCTGGCGGGGGCTTTCCTGCTGGGCGGCCTCGCCCTCCTTCAGGGCCTGTCCACGTGAGCCGCACCGCGGGAAAGATCTTTCCGGAGGCATCGATCCAGACACGGTCCGCATCCCGCATCCCGAACCTCGCGCGCCGCGGCGCGATGGCCGGCCTCTGCCTCGCGCTGGCCCTGCTCCCCGCCGCGCCCGCCTGGGCCGCGGCGGCGCTCACGACTCCCGCGACCGCCGGGAAGGCGGCCGCGACCGCTCCCAACGCGGCGGCCCTGGCTCCCTTCGAGGCGCTCCAGAACACGATCATCGAGGTCTCCGAGCGCGTGAAGCCCGTCGTGGTCCACATCGAGGCGATCGTGCGCAAGGACAACCGCCGCTCGGAGGTGACCGGCTCCGGAATCATCACGGACGCGGAGGGGCACATCCTCACCAATCACCACATCGTGGACGAGGCGGAGAAGATCACCGTCACCGTTCCGGGGATGAAGAAGAAGCTCGACGCGAAGGTGATCGGGGCCGACGTGCAGACCGACGTGGCGCTGATCAAGGTGAACCCCCCGTCGCCCCTCCCCTTCCCCGCCTTCGGCAACTCGGACAAGGTGCGCGTGGGCGAGTGGGTGATCGCCATCGGGAATCCCTACGGCCTGGACGGCACGGTGTCCTTCGGGATCGTGAGCGCCAAGGGACGCAACCTCGACGTGCCCGAGCTTATCAACGAGTTCATCCAGACGGACGCGCTGATCGATCGCGGCTCCTCCGGCGGGCCGCTGACGGATCTCACCGGGAAGGTGATCGGGATCAACTCGCGGGGGCAGGGCCGCGGCATCGGCTTCACGATCCCCATCAACACGGCGCTCGAGGTGAAGAAGAACTTCCTCGCGGCGGGCGCCATCGAGCGCGGCTACCTCGGTGTGTCGATCCAGCCGCTCGATCGCGATCTGGCGGAGTTCCTCGGGCTCCCCAGCGCCAGCGGCGTGATCGTGAACTCCGTGCGGGAGGGGTCGCCCGCGCACAAGGCGGGGATCCGGCAGGGGGACATCCTCACGTCCTTCGGGGGAAAGTCGATCGATGCGGAGGAGGACAAGGACCTGAACCAGTTCCAGCGCATGGTGACGCAGGCGCCCATCGGGAAGCCGGTGAAGATCGAGCTGCTGCGCGCCAAGGCGCCCATGGCCGTGAGCGCGGTGATCGGCCGGCAACCGAAGGTGGAAGCGAAGGAGGAGGAGGCGCGCGATCTCGGGATCAACGTGAAGGAGATCACCGAGTCGATCTTCCTCGAGTACCGCCTCGACACGAAGAAGGGGGTGTTCGTCTCCTACGTGGAGGACGGCACGCCGGCCGCGGAGGCCAACGTCCAGCCGGGGGACGTGGTGCAGGA
>JBGPLH010000263.1:0-4956 GCA_041486365.1 Thermodesulfobacteriota bacterium
AAGCGGGAGGAGTACCTCTCCCTCGAGAAGGAGCTGCTCAAGTACACCGATCTCCCCGCGGAGACCCGGGACGGGTACCTCATCCAGCTCGTGGGAAACGTGGAGATGGTGGAGGAGATCCCCTCGCTGCTGGCCCACGGCGCGACGGGGATCGGGCTGTACCGGACCGAGTTTCTCTACATGAACCGGGACGATCTGCCGAGCGAGGACGAGCATTACCGGATCTACCGCGAGGTGATCGAGCGCGTCGCGCCCCACCCCGTCGTGATCCGGACCCTCGACATCGGCGGCGACAAGTTCTCGAGCCCCCTCGATCTCGCCCCCGAATCCAATCCCGCCCTGGGGCTCCGGGCGATCCGCTTCTGCCTGAAGGACCGAAAGCTCTTCAAGAGCCAGCTCGCCGGGATCCTGCGCGCGAGCCTGCACGGCCGGGCGCGGATCATGCTCCCGATGATCTCGGGCGTGCCGGAGGTGCACGAGGCGAAGGCGGTCCTGGAGGAGGTGAAGGCGGAGCTGGACGAGCGCGGCGAGTCCTATGATCCGTCCGTGCCGCTGGGGATCATGGTCGAGACACCGTCCTGCGCCATCATGGCCGACGTGCTCGCCCCCGAGGTGGACTTCTTCAGCATCGGGACGAACGACCTGATCCAGTATACGCTCGCCGTGGACCGGGTGAACGAGCACGTGGCCTACCTCTACGAGCCGCTGCACCCGGCGAATCTCCGGCTGATCCGCATGGTCGCGGAGGCGGGGCACGCGGCCGGAATACCCGTCATGATGTGCGGCGAGATGGCGGGAGAGCCGCGCTACATCCTGATCCTGCTGGGGCTCGGTCTGGACGAGCTCTCGATGAATCCCCTCGCGATCCCCCGTGTGAAGCGGATCATCCGGCAGATGAACTTCGCCGAGGCGCGCGCCCTGGTGGACCGGGCGATGCAGCTTCGGACCGGGAAGGAGGTCGAGAAGCTCCTGCAGGACGAGATGACCCAGCGGTTCCCGGGCACCTTCTCCGCCTAGCCCCCGTCCGTCCCCGAACGCTCGCCGCCGTCTTCCATGCGACCCCGCGGCGTTGACAAATCAGCGCGCTCTGATAAGCTTCCCGGCTTGCATCGTAGGCCCCGGCCAAACCCGCCTCCGGACTCCGGAATCTTCATCGACTGAGTCGGCCCGCGCAGGGTCGCGCGGGACCTCCGGCGGTCAGACTGGCTCGGCCCGCGGAAGGCCAACCCCGACCTTGCCGGCCCGCCCGCCCTGGGTGGAGCCGGCGCCCCAGGCGATGGAGTTACCTGTCATGTCTTTGAAGAACTACCTGTTCACCTCCGAGTCCGTCTCGATGGGCCATCCGGACAAGATGGCGGACCAGATCTCCGACGCGATCCTCGACGAGATGATCCGCCAGGACCCACGGAGCCGGGTCGCCTGCGAGACGCTCGTGACCACGGGCCTCTGCATCGTGGCCGGGGAGGTGACCACGCAGGCCCACGTGAACATTCCCGACAAGGTGCGGGAGGTGATCCGGGACATCGGCTACACGTCCAGCGACATTGGATTCGACGCCGACACCTGCGGGGTGATCGTGGCGCTCGGGCAGCAGTCGGGCGACATCGCGATGGGCGTGGACAAGGGCGGCGCGGGGGACCAGGGGCTCATGTTCGGGTACGCCTGCGACGAGACCCCCGAGCTGATGCCGATGCCCATCCAGCTTGCGCACCAGCTCATGGCGAGACTTGCCGAGCTGCGCCAGGCCGGCGGGATCGACTGGCTCCGGCCCGACGCGAAGTCCCAGGTCACCGTCCAGTACGTGGACGGGCGCCCCGCCCGCGTGGACACGGTGGTCATCTCCACGCAGCACGCCGAGACGGCCGGGGAGGCCAAGATCCGGAGCACGATCATCGAGGAGCTGGTGAAGAAGGTGATCCCGGCGCGGTTCCTCGACGACCGGACCGTCTACCACGTGAACCCCACCGGGCGCTTCGTCATCGGCGGCCCGATGGGCGACTGCGGGCTCACGGGGCGCAAGATCATCGTCGACTCCTATGGCGGGATGGGTCGACACGGCGGAGGCGCCTTCAGCGGCAAGGACCCGAGCAAGGTGGACCGGAGCGCCGCCTACGCCGCGCGTTACGTGGCCAAGAACGTCGTCGCCGGCGGCTTGGCCTCGCGCTGCGAGGTGCAGGTGGCCTACGCGATCGGCGTGGACGAGCCCGTTTCCGTTCTCGTGGACACTTTCGGAACGGGGAAGATCGACGACCAGCGCCTCTCCGCCATCGTGCGATCAAACTTCGATCTCCGCCCCCGCGCGATCATCCGGACGCTCGACCTCCTTCGCCCCATCTACCGGGAAACGGCCCGTCACGGTCACTTCGGACGAAGCGGCGACGGCTTTACGTGGGAGCGGACCGATCGGGCCGACGCGCTCCGCGGCGAGGCCGGTCTGCGCTAGCGCGGCCCCGCCGGACGCGGCGTCCCCCGCTCGCTTCCATCATCCCGAACCGAGGAGCCCCATGAAACACGACGTGAAGGATCTGAGCCTCGCCCCGGCGGGCACGCGGCGCATCGCCTGGGCCGACCAGGACATGCCCGTCCTGCGCCGGGTGCGGGAGCGCTTCGAGAAGGAGAAGCCCCTGAAGGGGCTCCGGATGTCCGCGTGCCTGCACATCACCGCGGAGACGGCGAACCTCGCGCGCGCGCTCCAGGCCGGCGGCGCCGACCTGGTGCTGTGCGCCTCCAACCCGCTCTCCACCCAGGACGACGTGGCGGCCGCCCTCACGAAGGACTTCGGGATCCCGGTCTTCGCCATCAAGGGCGAGGATACGGACACCTACTACGCGCACCTCAAGGCGGCCCTCGATCACGGCCCCGAGGTCACGATGGACGACGGCGCGGATCTCGTGAGCATGATCCACTCGCACTACCCGCAGCTCCATGCGCGCGTGATCGCGAGCATGGAGGAGACCACGACGGGCGTGATCCGCCTGAAGGCGATGGAGCGGGACGGCGCGCTGCGGTTCCCGGTGATCGCCGTGAACGATGCGCAGACGAAGCATATGTTCGATAACCGCTACGGCACCGGGCAGTCCACCCTCGACGGGATCATCCGCGCCACCGACATCCTGCTGGCGGGGAAAGCGATCGTGGTGGCCGGCTACGGCTGGTGCGGCCGCGGCGTGGCCACCCGCGCGCGCGGGATGGGCGCCAACGTCATCGTCACGGAGGTCGACGCGATCAAGGCGCTCGAGGCCCTCATGGACGGTTTTCGCGTGATGCCGATGATCGATGCCGCCCGGGAGGGTGACCTCTTCATCACGGTGACCGGCGACATCCACGTGCTGCGCCAGGAGCACTTCGAGGCGATGAACGACGGCGCGATGCTGGCCAACTCGGGGCACTTCAACGTGGAGATCGATCTGGAGAACCTCGCGAAGATCTCCCGCGAGAAGCGGCCGGCGCTGCGCGCCTTCGTGGACGGCTACGTGATGCCCGACGGACGGATGATCTACGTCCTCGCCGACGGCCGGCTGATCAACCTCGCGGCGGCCGAAGGGCACCCGGCGAGCGTGATGGACATGAGCTTCTCCACGCAGGCCCTCGCCTCCGAGTTCGCGGTGAAGAACCGCGGCAAGCTCCCGGTGAAGGTGATCGACATCCCGCCCGAGATCGACGAGTGGGTGGCGCGCCTGAAGCTCGAGACCATGGGCGTGGCGATCGACGAGCTTACCCCCGAGCAGACGAAGTACCTGGCTTCCTGGAACATCGGCACCTGATCCGGCCCGCCGCCGACACGAATCCGAACTGGGGGACCCGATGCGATTCTGGCGCCTTCCGCCCGCGGCCTTCGCGGCCCCGATCACCCTGGCCGCCGCCACGCCCGCGTTCGCCCTCGGTCTCAGGCCCGGAAAGGAAGGGGGGCCGGGTGGCGGGATGGGCGGCCTGCTCCTCCCGCTTCTCGTCACCTTCGGGATTTTCTACTTCCTGCTCGTGCGGCCGCAGCAGCGGCAGGCCCGCGATCGCAAGGCGATGCTCGACGCGGTCAAGAAGGGAGACAACGTCGTGACGGCCGGCGGGATTCACGGCAAGGTGACCGGCATCACGGAGACCGTCGTCACCCTCGAGGTCGCCGAGGTCTCTGGACAGAAAGTGCGCCTCAAGGTCGATCGCGACCAGATCACCCGCGTGGAGAAGGAAGTCCAGGCCTGATGCGGACGCTTCGCGGACGCGCGGCGGCGGTGGCGGTCGCGCTGTGCCTCGCGATCCTCTACCTGCTCCCCACCGTCGTTCACCTCCCGTCCTGGTGGACGCGCGTCTTTCCCGACGCGCGCATTCGCCTCGGTCTCGATCTGCGCGGCGGCCTGTACCTCACGCTGGAGGTGAAGGTCGACGAGGCGGTGGCCGCGCACGTGGACGCCTCCGCGGACTCGCTGCGCCGCGCTCTCGCTCACGCGGGCCTGGTCGCCGCGACCGTCACGCGTGAGGGAATCGACACCCTCGAGGTGGCGAACCCCGCGGGGGGAAACACGGCCGTCATCCGCCAGACCCTCACCGACACGCTCCCCGACTTCGCAAGCGTATCCGGCACACCGGCCGGCGGACCCCTGCGGGCGCGCCTCTCTCCCGCGGAGACGGCGCGGATCCGGGAGGGGGCCGTGGATCAGGCGCTGGCCACGCTGCGGGGGCGAATCGACCAGTACGGCGTGGCCGAGCCCACCGTGCAGCGGCAGGGGGCCGCGCGGATCGTGCTCCAGCTCCCCGGCGTTCAGCACCCGGAGGAGGTGCAGCACCTGATCGGTACGACCGCGCGCCTGGAGTTCAAGGAGCTGGATGACGCCTCTCCACTGATGGCGCCGCTCCTGCAGGGGCTCCCGGCCGGGATCACCGTCAAGAACGATGAGGTGCGCCTACCGGACAAGGCGAAGAAGCCGCTCACGCCCCCCTATCTCGTCTCCGATCGCGCCGGCG
>JBGPLH010000264.1:0-4943 GCA_041486365.1 Thermodesulfobacteriota bacterium
CCGGTTCACGTAGTGTGCCTGTCCCGTTTTCTTGTCGATGTCGAGCACCTTCTCGTAGCAGGTCCCCTTGCCGCCCCCGTTGCCGCCCCAATTTCCATGGTGCTGACCCTGGTGGCCACCGGATTCGTTGTATCTGCAGGAATCGGCCGCCAGCGCGACCGTCATTATCGATGCCAGCGCAACGACGCGCAGGCCCCATTGGAATCTCATCACCGATTTCACCTCCGGCTCGGGTTTGGGAGCATCGGGACCCTGCCCGGCTCCTCTTTCCTTCATGACTACACTAGGTTCTGTCCGAATGAAAGGCGGGCTCCCGACGGGACGGGCATGGGACTATTCGGCCCCGGCGATCATCCTCCCGTCCCGGGGAGCTATCGGGCGCGGCCATCAGGCCCGTCCCACCCCGCGGACCGGCCTGAGCGGTCCCCCGATTTTCGCTCAAGATGCGCGCCGCCGAGCCGATTTGTCCCTGTAGTCCCGCAGGGCTCCCCGTCATCATCGCTTCCGGGATCCCGCGCTGGCTCCAGGCTATTTCACCGGCCGTCGCTTCGCGGCGGACCTTTGGCGAGGGAGTCGCGACGATGAATTGCCCAGCCTGCAATCACGAGCTCAGCCGCGCCGTGGCCGGCGACGTCACCGTGGACGTGTGCCGGGACGGCTGTGGCGGCGTCTGGTTCGATCAGTTCGAACTGCGGAAGATGGACGAGCCCCAGGAGGCCATCGGCGAGGCGATCCTCGACATCCCGACGGCCAAGGGTGTTCGCGTCGATCACGGGCCGCGCCGGAGCTGCCCGAAGTGCCAGAACACCCCCATGACGCGCCACTTCTACAGTGTCCGGAGGCAGGTCCAGGTGGACGAGTGTCCTCAATGCGGGGGCTTCTGGCTCGATCTCGGGGAGCTCAGGACGATCCGGAGCGAGTTCAGCACCAAAGAGGAGCGAAACAAGGCCGCCGATCAGTACTTCTCCGAGATCTTTGGTGTCCAGCTCGCGGCGTTGCACGCGCAGAGCGAGGAGAGCCGCAAGAAGGCCGAGAAGATAGCCGCCATGTTCCGTTTCATCTGCCCCTCATGGTACATCCCGGGCAAGCAGAGCTGGGGTCCTTTCTGATCCTGATCGGCACCACGCGCACGTTGCACGCCCTTCCCGCCCGGAGCAATCCGGGCGGTTTTTTTAATGCGCTCCACCATGCCCCGGCGCGTGCCATGCCGCGTTGACAGCCTCCGGCCGCCGACCTAGGATGCCGCCTGCCCGGATTCGGCGGCAGGAGGCGACGCGTGAAGGCTCTTCATCGACAGCGATGGGCGGTGCTCGCCGCCGCGTGGATCTTGCTCGCCGGCTGCGGCCCGTCGGCGCTCGAAGGGCTCGACCGCGCCCATCGATTCGAGCGCATGGGCAAGCGAAACCTCGCCATCCAGGCCTACCAGGAAGTCCTCCGGAAGCACCCGAAGAACGTGCAGGCGATGGTGGGCCTGGCCGACCTCTATATCGAGGATGGCAAGGTCGATCGGGCCCGCCCCCTCGTCGACCAGGCGATCGCGCTGGCGCCCGAGGACGCCGGGCCCCATTACGTCAAGGGGCGCTACCTGCTCACGCAGCGCCTGTGGCTGCAGGCAGAGGAGTCGCTTGATCGCGCCACGCGGATCGATCTCTTCGATCCGGACGCGCACTTCTACCTCGGCATCGCGCTGGAGAAGCTCGGAGAGACCCCGAAGGCGATCGCGGTCTTCCAGAAGGTCTTGAACCTGAAGCCCGACTACCCGGGGGTGCATGCGCGCCTGGGTTATCTCTACTTCTCGGGGAAGGCCTACGATCGCGCCTCCCAGGAGTTCGAGCAGGCCGTCGACGAGAACCCGAAGGACGTGGCGCTGATCGAGCAGCTCTCGCTCGTCTACTACTACCTCCACTTCAACGACTCGGCCGAACGAGCGGCGCACCGCGCGCTCGAGCTCAACCCCAAGTCCAGCGGCGCCTACAACATCCTCGGATCGGCGGCCTTCGGGCGCCGCGAGATTGAGAAGGCGCGCGGGTATTTCGAGAAGGCGATCGCGCTGCAGCCCGATCTCGTCGCCGCCCACGCCAACCTCGGGGCCATCTTCAACGTGCAGGGGCAGAGCGACAAGGCGATGGCCGAGTTCCAGAAGGTGCTCGAGCTGGATCCGAGGAACGTCCCCGTGCGGAAGAACCTGGGCGACCTGTACGTCGCGCAGAAGAAGTTTGCGCAGGGGATTGCCCAGTACCGCGAGTACCTGAAGGCCACCCCGGAAGACGTCTACGTCAACTACCTCACGGCCAAGCTGATCGCCCTCACCCCGGATGGCGACCCTGAGGAAGGCCTTCGGTACATGGACGCCTTCGATCGCGCCACCGGGCTGGACATCGTGAAGAACGAGATCCGCTTCGCCATGACCACGAAGCGAGAGGAGCCCAATGGCGCCAAGCTCGACGCCATGATCAAGGACGTCCCTTTCCTCCCCGACGTCTTCGCCGTCCGGGCCATCCTCTTCGAGCGGAAGAAGGATCTGGAGGGCGCGACGGAGACCATCCAGATCGTGCTTCTCATGTCCCTCGACAGCGACAAGCGGGCCTCTTTCCAGGCCCGCCTCGATGCCTACCGGAAGGGGGAGATTCCGCCGCCCCCGCCCTCCCTCGGCGCGCTGCCGCTCTCCCTCGTCTGACACCCGTTCGCCCCGTTCGCGGAAAAGGCGCTCATCCCTCCTCCGGCAGGCTCTCGATGAACCGCGCGAGGTCCGTGGGAAGAGGCGCCCGCGCGTCGATGCGGGCGGCCGTGCGTGGGTGCCGGAAGACCAGGCGCGCCGCGTGCAGCGCGTGGCGATCGAGGAGGAGGCTTTCCCGCGCCTCGGCCGAGAGGCGTCCCTCCAGGTGATCGAGGAAGTGCCGTTCGTCGGGACCGTAGATCTTGTCGCCGACCACCGGGTGCCCGAACGCTTCCAGTTGGGCGCGGATCTGGTGCTGGCGCCCTGTGTGCGGGACGAGCTCGAGGAACGTGAAACCACGCCAGCGACGGAGCACCCGGAAATCCGTCCGTGCGGGCCGCCCGCCGGAAGCCCCTGCGCGCATCCGGATGCGGACATGGGAGCCGGCGTGACGGCCGAGGGGCGGATCGAGGATTCCCGCGCCGGGCCCCACGCGGCCCGTGACCACGGCGAGGTAGCGCTTCTCCACCTCGCGGCGCTCGAACTGCAGCGCGAGGGCGCGATGCGCGTCGCGGGTGCGCGCGAAGAGCAGGACGCCGCTCGTCTCGAGGTCCAGCCGATGGACGGGTTTCGGCGCGGGCTCACCGACCAGGGCCCTGACGGCCGCGAGCGCGTTGCGACGCAGGTGCCTCGCCGTCGGATGGGTGGCCAGGTGAGGCGGCTTGTCGATCACGAGGAAGTCGGGGTCGTCGATCAGGACGGAGAGAGGATACTCGAAGGACTCGCGCGCCGCCGCGCGCGGGTCGCGCACGGGCGTCTCGACGGCGTCGCCGGCGCCGACCCGGGCCGCGGGACGGGCGGGCGCACCGTTCAGAAGGACGAGACCCGTGGCGATCAGGGCCTGCAGGTTCGTGCGGGAACGCCAGGGGATCCGCTTGCGGAGAAACCGGTCGAGCCGATCCCCGCCCTCGGCGCGCGTGACCCGGAAGCTGAGGTGCTCGCCGGCCTCCGCGGCCTTCGCTTGCACCATGGTCGGCCCTCGCTCCGGCGGCACGCGATCACTCCTCGAAACGAAGCACCGCGTTCACGGGATAAGGCGCGAGCTTGTCCCGTCCCTTGAGATAGGCAAGCTCGATCAGGAACGTGAAAGCCACCACCTCCCCGCCCGCCTTCTCCACCAGCTCGGCCGCGGCGTGGGCCGTGCCCCCCGTGGCGATCAGGTCGTCCACCAGAAGCACCCGTTGCCCCGGCTTGATCGCGTCCTGGTGCATCTCGATCGTGTCCGTGCCGTACTCAAGCTGGTAGGAGGCGGTGTGCTTGCGATAGGGCAGCTTTCCCGGCTTGCGTACGAGCACGATCCCCGCGCCCAGCTTGTAGGCCAGCGGCGCCGCGAACAGGTAGCCGCGCGACTCGATCCCGAGCATCACGTCCACGCTCGCTCCCTCGAAGGGCGCGCCCATGAGATCCACCGCGATCCGGAGCCCCTTCGGGTCCTGGAGCAGCGGGGTGATGTCCTTGAAGAGGATCCCCTTCTTCGGGAAATCGGGAACGTCGCGGATGAGAGAGTTCAGGTAGCCGATCGATTCCATGAGTTCTCCTCGGGAACGTGTCAGGGGGAACCCTGCGCCCGGGCGAAGTTCTGCCAGGGCGAGCCGCCGATGGGCAGGTAGTAGAGCGGGTTCCGGGGCCTGCGTTCTCGCCGTATCTCGAAGTGCAGGTGCGGCCCCGTCGCGTTGCCCGTACGCCCCACCCGCGCGATGACCTGCCCCCGGGATACCCAGTCGCCCTTCGCCACGAGGTTTGCCTCGTTGTGGGCGTACACCGTGACGAAGGTCCCGGAGTGGCGGATGGCCACGATGTTACCGTAACTGCCGAGCGTCCCGCTCGTCACCACGCGGCCGAATTCCGCGGCGCGCACCGGGGTACCCGCGGGGACCTCGAGGTCGATCCCCTCGTGGGGACGACCGTTCCGGTGACCGAAGGGGGATCCCACGGGGCCGCTGACGGGCCAGAGGAAGGCATCCGCCGCCCGCTCGCGCCCGAGGGAAGGCCAGGAGGCCCCCTGCGGGAAGCCCTGGCGCAGCGGGACGCGGATCACGTTCCCGGGCCGGAGCCGCGCCGGGTCCAGTCGCGGGTTGGCGCGCACCAGGGAGTCCAGGGAAACACCGTTGCGCCGCGCAATCCGCCAGAGCGATTCGCCTGGAGCGATGGCGATGGGCCGGCTGGGGATCGCTTCGCGTGTGGCGCAGGCCTGGGCGAGGAGCGCCCCGGCGAGTGCCGCCAGGAG
>JBGPLH010000265.1:0-4938 GCA_041486365.1 Thermodesulfobacteriota bacterium
CTTCATTTCCGTTATCATCCCTGCCCTGAACGAGAGGGAGTCGATCGGACTCGTCCTTCGCGATCTGCCGCGCTCGCATGTGAGGCAGGTGATCGTGGTCGACAACGGTTGCACGGACGACACGCCCGCCATCGCGGCGCGCGCCGGGGCGCAGGTGGTCCGGCAGGCGCGGCACGGCTACGGCGCCGCCTGTCAGGCCGGGATCGCCGCCCTCGATCCGCAAGCCGACACGGTGGCTTTCCTCGATGCCGACTACAGCGACTTCCCGGAGGAGATCGAGCGGCTCGCGGAGCCCATCCGGCGCGGCGAGGCCGACCTCGTGATCGGGTCCCGCGTGCTTCGGAGCGAGAGCCGCGCGGCGCTCCTGCCGCAGGCCTACTGGGGGAACCGGCTGGCGACGTTTCTGATCCGGTGCTTCTGGCACTTCTCCTACACGGACCTTGGTCCCTTCCGGGCGATACGGAGGACGAGCCTGGACGCGCTCGGCATGCGGGACGCCTCGTTCGGCTGGACGGTGGAGATGCAGATCAAGGCTTTGCGGGCGGGGCTGCGGGTGAAAGAGGTGCCCGTGAGCTACCGCAAGCGCATCGGTCGCTCGAAGATTTCAGGCACCGTGAAGGGGACGCTCTTCGCGGGCACGAAGATCGTGTTCACGATTTTCAAGTACGGCCTGACGGCGCGGTAGCGACGGGGGTCGCTGCCCTACGTTCCCGGCCTGCGGAGGGCGCGTCCCCGCGGGCCCCAGGCCATCACACGCGATCCGGACAACGTCCGGAAGGCGGGAGGTTATGCAACCCCTCACATACGTGATGTTCGCCGTGTACGGTCTCGCGGTGTTCATGCTGTTCCTGTACGGTGTGAACGGCTACTACATGATGTACCAGTTCGCCAAGAACCGGAAAAAGGCCGAGGCCCGCGAGGCGGAGATTGCCCGCGACTTCTGGGCCCGGACGCGCCCCGAGGATCTGCCGACCGTCACGATCCAGCTCCCGATCTACAACGAGCAGTACGTCGTGGAGCGCCTGATCCGTCACGCCTGCAACATCGAGTACCCGGCCGGCAAGCTCGAGATCCAGGTGCTCGACGACTCCACCGACGAGACCAAGGACCTGGTCGCGATGATCGTGGCCCGCCAGCGCGATCTCGGGCACGACGTCCGGCACATCCGCCGTTCCAACCGCGAAGGCTTCAAGGCCGGCGCGCTCAAGTACGGCATGGAGGTGTGCCGCGGCGAGTTCATCGCGATCTTCGACGCGGACTTCATGCCCGAGAAGGATTTTCTTTACAGGACGATCCCCTACTTCTCCGACCCGGGGATCGCGCTCGTGCAGACACGGTGGGGTCACGTGAACGCCGACTACTCGCTCCTGACGATGGCCCAGTCCATCGGCATCGACGGGCACTTCGCCATCGAGCAGGCGGGGCGGACCTGGGGTGACCTGTTCATGAACTTCAACGGGACTGCCGGCATCTGGCGCAAGACGGCGATCGAGACCGCGGGCGGCTGGGAGTCGGACACGCTGACGGAGGACATGGACCTTTCCTACCGGGCGCAGCTCGTCGGGTGGCGGATGGCCTTCCTCCCGAGGGTCGAAACGCCGGCCGAGATCCCGGTGGATATCAATGCCTTCAAGTCGCAGCAGCACCGGTGGGCGAAGGGCTCCATCCAGACGGCCAAGAAGATCCTCCCGATGCTGTTCGCGTCGGACCAGCCGCTCCGCCGGAAGGTGCAGGCGGTGATCCACATGACGCATTACCTCGTCCATCCGCTGATGGTCACCGTGGCGCTCCTCTCGGTCCCGATGCTCCAGGAATTTGAGCTGAACGTGGGCCCTCTCGTCTTCACGCTGCTCGTGCTGGGGCTGCTCGTCTCCACGAGCGGGCCGTCGTCGCTGTACATCTTCTCGCAGCGTTACCTGGACCCGACGTCCTGGCGGCGCAAGGCGGCCTTCATCCCGGCCCTCATGTTCGTGGGGACGGGGATCGCGATCAGCAACACGAAGGCGGTGCTGGAGGCCCTGTTCGGCATCGACTCCGCTTTCGTGCGAACGCCGAAACTGAACGTGACGCAGAGGGGCGAGAGCGTGGCGGACCGGAAGTACCGCATGCCGCTACGACCGATCTTCCTCGTCGAGCTGCTGATGGGGGCCTACTGCTTCGCGGGTTTCCTGCTGTACGTGCAGAGCGGCAAGTACCTGATCGGACCCTTCCTGCTGATCTACACCATCGGGTTCACCTACACGGCGATCCTGTCCATCCTCCACTCCCTCGGAGCGGAAACCGGCGCGCTCTCCGAGAAGCCGGTGAATGCCTGATCGCGCCGGGCGGTGGCCCCTCGTGGCCGCCGCCCTCGGCTGCGCCCTTGCCGCCGCCTGTCTCGGCCAGTTCGGGAAGGCCCCCCGCGCCACGGGGGGCTTTCTCTTTGCCTACGCCGCCGCGTTCCTCCCCTACGCGGCGGCGGTCCGGCTCGCCTTCCGCCCCGGAGCGCGGATTCCCTTCGGGCTCGTCGTCGCCACGGCTCTCGCCGCGCGCCTCCTGGTCTTCCCCGCCGCTCCATCCGACGACGTGAACCGCACCCTCTGGGAGGGGCGCGTCCAGGCGCAGGGCGTGAATCCGTACCGGGTGTCGCCCGCGGATCCCCGCCTGGCGCCGCTTCGCGACGAGGTCTGGCGAGGCGTGAATCATCCCGACCTCCCCGCGATCTACCCGCCCGCCACGCAGATAGCGCAGCGGCTCGCCCACGCGGCGGGCCTCGGCGCCCCTGGATGGAAGGCCGCGATGGCGGCTCTCGACCTCCTCGTGATCCTCGCCCTCGGGGCGCTGCTACGTGCCCGGGGCGCTCCGCCGGGAAGAGCGGTGGTTTACGCCTGGAGCCCGCTCGCGATCTTTCAGACGGCCGGACGGGGCCACCACGAGCCCCTCCTGCTCCTCCCCCTCATCGCCGCCGCGATTCTCCTGGGAGAGCGCGCGCCCGCGCCGCGCGCCGCGCGAATGGGTGCAGGTGCGCTCGCGGCGCTGGCCGCCATGGCGAAGTGGTCCGGGCTTCCTTTGCTCTTCGTGTGGGGCCGGCGCCTCTCGCTCGCGGGCCTCGCGACGGCGGCGGCGGCCGGGATCCTCGTGACGCTTCCCTACGCGGACGCCGGCGGGGAGATCTTCACCGCCCTCCGCCGCTTCCACGCCGACTTCCATTTCGTCGATTCGATCAACGCGGTGCTCGGCGCCCTGGCGGGCGCCCGCGCGGCCCGGGTGATCTGCGCGGCGGCCCTCGCCGTCGTGGCGCTGTGGCTGGCGCGCCGGGAAGCGGATCCCGCCCGGGGCGCGCGGGTCCTCTTCGGGGCGATGCTGCTCCTCTCCCCGACGGTCCATCCCTGGTATTTCCTGTGGGTGCTCCCCTGGCTCGCCCTGGGGCGTCCCTGGGGATGGCTGGCGCTGACGGCCACGGTGCCGCTCTACGTGGGGTTGCTCGAGGTCATCGCGGGACCGGCAGCAGAGTTACGGGAAGTGGGGTGGTGGAAGGCGCTCGCCTGGGCGCCCGCCGCGGCGATCTGGGCGGCGGAGGGGTGGAAGGCGCGGGCGCGAAAGGGACCTACTTGATTCCCAGGAGCGCGAACAACCAGCGGAAGAAGAGGATGATCCAGTTGGCCTTCTCCACGGCCTGGCTGGCGACGATGGGTGTGGTTCCGACGACCTTGCCATCGAGCGTGGCGACGCAGGTCCCCACTTTCTGCCCGGCGGCGACGGGCGCCGAGAGGCCCGGGAGCGGGTCCAGTCGGACCTCGATCTTCCGCTCCTCGCCGCGCTCGAGCAGAATCTTCATCTCCTCGCCCGTCCGAGCGGCTACCCGTTCGATCTTTCCCTGCTTCACGGGGATCTCGCCGACGGGCTCCCCCGCTTTCTTCACGACGACGGTGCGCAAGCGGGAGAAGCCGTAGTTCAGGAGCCGGGCCGAGTCGGAGGCGCGCTGGTTGTCGGTCTTGGCGCCCAGCACCACGGAGATCATACGCAGCCCGCGCCGCGTCGCCGTGGCCGAGAGCCCGAAACCCGCCGCGTCGAAAAACCCCGTCTTCAGGCCGTCGACACCGGCCACCCGCCCCACGAGCTTGTTCGTGTTGTCGAGCAGGAACTTCCCGCCCCGGATCGAGTCGTGGGCCGTCCCCGTGTACTTCAGGATCATCGGCTGTTTGAGGATGAGCTCGCGGGACATGATCAGCACGTCGCGGGCCGTGGTCATGTCGGCTTCCTGGCCGGGCTCCGGCGGGAGCCCATGGGGCGTGTGGAAGGTCGTGTTCTTCATCCCGAGGGCACGGGCTTTCTCGTTCATCGAGTCGACGAAGGCGTCCACGTCGCCGGACACGAACTCGGCGAGCGCCACGCAGGCGTCGTTGGCCGAGTGGATCGCCACCGCCTTGAGCAGATCGTCCACCGTGAACTGCTCCCCCTCGGCGAGGTAGGCCTGGGAGCCCCCGACCTGCGATGCGCGGGCGCTCACCGTCACCGTATCGTTCAGGTGGATGTCGCCCCGATCCACCGCCTCCATCACGAGGAGCATCGTCATGATCTTCGTGATGCTGGCGGGCGGGTGGAGCTCGTCGGCATTCTTCTCGAAGAGCACGCGGGCGCTGGAGGCCTCCTGCAGGATCGCGATCGGGGCGATCACGTCGAAGCCCCTGGGCACGGACGCCGCCGTCGCTGCCGCGCCGCCCGCGGGCGGCGCCGAAGGGCCCTCCAGTGCCGTTGCGGGCCGCGGAGGCATCGAGAGAAGCAGCAGCAGTGGGAGGAACCTGGTGATGCCGGAGACGAAACCGGAAGGTGTCATGGGGCGATGGTGTAGCGTATGCCCCGGAGGAGGTCAAGACGTCAGGCGGGATCTTTTCGCCCCCGCTGCGCGCGGACGATCTCGTCGCGCAGGGCGAGGAAGCGCGCGTTGGCCGGCTCGTA
>JBGPLH010000266.1:0-4911 GCA_041486365.1 Thermodesulfobacteriota bacterium
GTCTTATCCCAGGGATGTTTCCTTAATAGAATTGAGGGCCTTGAGAATCAAATGGGCCCGTTCCTTGTATGCGCCGAGCACCGTGTCGTAGCCGGTGTCAGACCGGCAAATGAAATTCCAGAAGTCCTTCCCGTGGTTGAGAGGACATGGTCAGAGAAATCACCCTTCGGATCTGGGCGCCGAGAGGCATCCAGGGACGCCCTCGTGTGCCCGATGGCCTCACCCCGCGCGCGCAATCAAATACGCCACGCCCCCGTCCAGCGTGAAGAGCTTCGGGTAGTCGGCCTCGGGGATATCGATGCCCGTTGCCTCGTGGATCGCCGTCACGAAGTTGAGCATGTCCATCGAGTCGATGTCGAGTTGCTCGCGGAGATCGACGTCGGCCGTGAGGCCGCCGGCGTCGGCTTCCGGGGCGATGTCGAGAAGGGCCTTCAGGATCGTCTGCTTCGCGTCGTCGGGTGTCATAGCTTCTCCGGTTCCTGCAGCAATTTGTCAAGCCGGCCGAGGAAGAGCGCGCCGCGCAGGCCGTCGCTCACGCGGTGATCCGCCGAGAGCGACGCCACCACCACGGGGCGCGCGCCCACCAGGCCCCCCTCGGCCCAGGCGCGTTCCATCACCCGGCCGAAGCCCACCAGCGCCACTTGAGGAGGGTAGATCACGCCGTACACCGCCTCCACCCCGAGATCGCCCAGGTTGGTCACGGTGATGGTCGATTCCGACAGCTCCGATCCGCGCAGCGTGCCCGCCCGCGTGCGCTTCACGAGATCCTTCAGATCCTCCATCAGCCGGCTGAGATCCTTGGTCTCCGCCTCCATGATCGCGGGCGCGATGAGCCCGCCCTGACGGAGCGAGATCGCCACGCCCAGGTTCACGTGCTCCCCGGGCCGGTACTCGCCGTCGACGAACACGCCGTTCATGTCGGGGAACTCCTGGCAGGCCCGCACCGTGGCCCGCAGCAGGAGCGCGGCGGGAAGAATACGCGCGGTCACGGGGCGCTTCAGGTTCTCGGCTTCGAGCCACGTGAGGGCGCGGCGCATATCGATGTGCTGCCCGAGGTAGTAGTGCGGGATCTCGCGCTTGGATCGCGCCATGGCGGCCGCGATGACCTTGCGCATGGCGTCCTTGCGATCGGCCTGCGTCATCGGCGTGCGCGCCGCGGGAGCGGCGGGCGCGGGTTGCGTCGCGGCCGCGGGTGCTGCGGTAGCCGCGGGGGCGGCCTGAATCGCCGGTCTCGGCTTCGCCGCCGCGCGCTCCACGTCGGCCGCCGTGATCACGCCCCCTTCGCCGGTCCCGGTCACGCCCGACAGATCGACGCCGCGCTCGGCGGCCAGGCGTCGCGCCAGCGGCGAGACTTTTGCGCGGGAGCCGGCCGCGCCCGTCGCGGCCTTCTCGACGTCCGCGCGCGTCACGGCGCCCTCGATCCCGCTTCCGCGAACGGCCGCGACGTCCAGCCCCTTCTCGGCCGCGATCTTCTTCGCTACGGGCGTGACATGGGGGGGATGGGCGGCGGGCGCGGGAGGCGCGGGGCCTTCCGCGACTGGTTCCGGCAAACGCGCGGCGGGAGGCGGCGTGGAAACGGGGGGCGGCGCGGGAGCGGGCTTGGCGGTGGGGGCCGCGGGCGCGGTCGCCGCTTCGCCGGGTGTGCGTACGCGCGCAATGACCGTGCCGACGGCGACCTTTTCGCCCGCGTGAACGAGCAGCTCCTCGACCACACCCTCGAAGAAGATCTCGATCTCCAGGCTCGCCTTCTCAGTGTCGACGACCGCGACGATCTGCCCCTTCTTCACCGTGTCGCCCGGCTTCACCTTCCACTCGAGGAGCGTGCCGGTGTCCATGTCGGCCCCGAGGGAGGGCATCTTGTAGTCAGCCATGGTTCACCCCTTGACTCACCATCTTGCGCGCGACCTCCAGGATCTGAGGGATCTGCGGGAGCGCCGCCTCCTCGAGATGGCGCGGATAGGGGATCGGGACCTCGCGGCTGCAGACGCGCGCCACGGGGACGTCGAGGTCGTAGAAAACGTTCTCCATGATCAGCGCCATGATCTCCGCCGCGAGGCTCATGGTGCGCCAGGCCTCGTCCACGACGATCGCGCGGTGCGTCTTCCGCACGGACGCGAGGATCGTCGGCGTGTCCAGCGGGCGCAGCACGCGGAGATCAACGACCTCCGCGTCGATCCCCTCGCCCGCGAGGAGCCGCGCGGCCTCGAGCGCCTTGGGAAGGCTTCCGCCGAAGGAGATGAGAGAGATGTCTTTTCCCGGGCGGCGCACGGCCGCGTGGCGGATGTCCACGGGCCCGGCGTCCTCGGCGATCTCCCCCTGCACGTTGTACAGGCCGACGTGCTCGAAGATGATCACCGGATCCGGATCCTCCAGCGCGGGCCAGAGCATCCCGCGCGCGTCCTCGAGCGTCGCGGGCGAGAGCACCCGGATGCCGGGAATGTGCGCGTACCAGTTCTCGAGACTGTGCGAGTGCTGCGCGGCGAGCTGCCGGCCCGCGCCCGTGGCCATGCGGATCACGACGGGAACGTTCAACTGCCCGCCCGACATGTGCAGATACGTGGCGGCGTTGTTCACGATCTGGTCGAGGGCGAGCAGGCTGAAGTTCACGGTCATGATCTCGACGATCGGGCGCATGCCGCCCATCGCCGCGCCGATGCCCGCGCCCACGAAGGCCGACTCGGAGAGCGGCGTGTCGCGGACCCGATCGTTCCCGAACTCCTCGAGGAGTCCCTTGGTCACCGCGTAGGTGCCGCCGTACCTGCCTATGTCCTCCCCCATGATGAAGACGCGCTCGTCGTTCTGGAGCGCCTCGCGGATCGCGGCCCGCACGCACTCGCGGTAGTTCGTCTTCACCGGCGCGCTCCCGCCGCTCATCGCGCCTCCTCGCTGGTCACGAACCGGCCCAGTTCCTCGACCGGCTCCCAGGGGGACTTCTCCGCGAAGTCGACGGCGTCGTCGATCTCCGCGGCGATCTCCTTCTCCATCACCGCTATCTCCTCGGGCCCGATCAACGCTTCTGCCTGGAGCCTGTCGGTGAAGAGATGGATCGGATCGCGCTCCGTCTTCATCTTCTCCACCTCTTCCTTCGATCGGTAGAGCTGCGGGTCGAACATCGAGTGGGCGCGGAAGCGGTAGGTCTTGAACTCGAGGAACGCCGGCCCGCCGCCCGCGCGCACCGAGAGCACGGCCTTGCGGGCCGCCTCCTCCACGGCCAGGACATCCATGCCGTCCACCGGCCAGGCGGGCACCTTGTAGCTTGCCGCCTTGACGCAGAGGTCGGTCTCCGATTCCGTCCGATCGAGCGCCGTCCCCATGGCGTACTGGTTGTTCTCGCAGCAGAAGAGCACCGGAAGGTTCCAGAGCGCCGCGAGGTTGATCGCTTCGTGGAACTCGCCCTCGGCCACCGCTCCCTCGCCGAAGAACACCGCCGTGACCCGGTCGCGCCCCTGCATCTTGTCCGCGAGCGCCAGGCCCCCGGCGATGGGGAGCGCGCCGCCCACAATCGCGTTGCCGCCGTAGAAGCGGCGGGAGACGTCGAACAGGTGCATCGAGCCGCCGCGCCCGCGGCTGCAGCCGTCCAGCTTCCCGTACATCTCCGCCATGATGGACCGGGCCGGCACGCCACGCACGAGGGCGTGGCCGTGCTCCCGGTAGGTGCAGAGCAGGGCGTCCTCGGCCGTGAGCGACTGCATCACGCCCACCGCGACGGCCTCCTCGCCGATGTACAGGTGCAGGAAGCCGCGGATCTTCGTCGCGGTGTACATCTCCGCGCACTTCTCCTCGAAGCGCCGGATGCGAATCATCTCGCGCAGGAGGTGGTGCGCGTGCTTCTTCTCGACGGCCAGGGCGGGCGACGCCCGCTTCGCGCTCATTCGCTTCCCTCCAGGGTCGAGAGGTCTCCCTCGGGCAGCCCGAGCTCGCGGGCTTTCAGGAGGCGCCGCATGATCTTGCCGCTCCGGGTCCGCGGGAGCTTGTCCGTGAACTCGATCTCCTTGGGCGCCACCGCGGCCCCGAGGCGCACGCGCGCGTGGCCGAGCAGTTCCTTCCGCAGCGCGTCCGTGGGCTCGTGGCCGGGCTTGAGCGACACGAAGGCCTTGACGATCGCGCCGGCGACCGGGTCGGGCTTTCCGATCACGCCCGCTTCCGCCACGGCCGGGTGCTCGAGGAGTGCGCTCTCGACCTCGAAGGGGCCGATCAGGTGGCCCGAGGTCTTGATCACGTCGTCACCGCGCCCGACGAACCAGAAGTAGCCGTCCGCGTCGCGCTTGGCGAGATCGCCGGACAGGTACCAGCCGTCCACGAAGCACTTCTTGTAGCGTTCTTCCTCGTGGAGATACCCGCGGAACATCGAGGGCCAGCCGGGTTTAAGGGCCAGCTCGCCTTCCTTTCCCGGCTCGGTCACCACGTCCACGCCGCCGTCCTTGCGCTTCTGCACGATCGCCGCCTCGATCCCCGGGAGCGGACGGCCCATCGAGCCCGGGCGAATGGGCATCGACGCGTAGTTGGCGATCATGATTCCGCCGGTCTCCGTCTGCCACCAGTTGTCGTGGAAGGGGAGCCCGAGGTGCGCCTGGCCCCAGACGACGGCCTCGGGGTTCAGCGGCTCGCCCACGCTCGCGCAGAAGCGAAGGTTCGACAGATCGAACTTCGAGATCATCTCCGGGCCGACCTTCATGAGCATCCGGATCGCCGTGGGCGCCGTGTACCAGTTGGTCACGCGCTGGTCCTGGAGGATCCCGTACCAGCGCTCGGCGTCGAAGTCCGCCTCGTCCACGATGCTGGTCACCCCGTTCGTCAGCGGGGCGACGATGCCGTACGAGGTGCCGGTGACCCAGCCCGGGTCCGCCGTGCACCAGAACACGTCTCCCGGGTGGAGATCGAGGGCGAGCCGGCCGGTGACGTGGTGGGCCA
>JBGPLH010000267.1:0-4896 GCA_041486365.1 Thermodesulfobacteriota bacterium
GATCACGACCCCGACGATCTCCACGTACCGCGCGTCGGCGAGACCGCTCGCGATGATCTCCTCGAACCACGCGCGCGTGAGGCGCCCGGGATCGGTCCGGATCCGGTGAACCGCGTCCACCACCGCCTCGGCGAGATCGCCGAGCGCGTCGTGCCTTCCCTCCACCGCGTAGGGCGACAGCGCGGCCTTGCGCCGGCGGCAAAGATCGCATCGCGTCGCGTGCCGGGTCTCCGCCGCAATCGCCACCCGCTCCGCGCCGGTCCACCAGGTCCCCGGGCGCGCGATGCGCTCCCAGGCGCGGCGGTGGGCCGCCTCCAGATCCACCCGTACAGGGAAGGAATGACCCTCGTAGGCGATCCCGGTCATGAGAAGCCTCCCGCATTCCCGTCACCGTCAAAGGACGACGCCGGGTATCCAATGCGTCGGCGGCGCCAGGCTCGCGCAAGCGCCGAAGTCGCCGCCGGGGACCAGTATAGAGGAGATGGGGCGGAAGGGGGAAAGCATCCCGCCCCAGGAATGGTGTCCCCAACGGGATTCGAACCCGTGTTGCCGCCTTGAAAGGGCGGAGTCCTTGGCCTCTAGACGATGGGGACCTGCCCGAGGTCCCGCGCGAAGCGCGGGCCGAGAGCGTCTGATGTGCCGTTCCGCGGGAACGAAGCATGAATCTGGTGGGCCGTGTAGGAATCGAACCTACGACCAGCGGATTAAAAGTCCGCTGCTCTACCAACTGAGCTAACGGCCCGGGATGCGCGCTGAGGGTAGCAGCGACGCCAAAAATGTCAAGGCGGACGCGGACTTTTGGAGCGATCCCGGCGGGTCCGTTCGAGCGAGATAACTCGCTTCGCGTGATCTCGCACCGTTGCGGCCCGCACCGGTGTTCCCTATTGTCTGCCTCCACCCACCACTTGTCTGCCTCCACCCACCACGGGAGATTCGATTCATGGGCGAGAGCACGGACATGGTTCGCTGCGATCACATCCCCTGCGGCTGCTACGTCGATAGGGCAAAGGCGATCGCCGAGGGTGGAGGATTCTTCTGTGACCGGAATTGCGCCAAGCACCCCCTCACCGGCGACAAGTGCGCCTGCAATCATCCCGAGTGCCGGTAGGCCGCCGCTTCCCTGTCTTCCTGTCCACGGAACCAAAACGCCCCGGAGATCCTCCAGGGCGCTCTCTTCTTCGGGCTTCCTGCGGTTCCCCGCCGCGTCAGTCAAACGGGTTCTTGATCCGGATCGTCTCCTCCCGGCCCGGGCCCACGCTCACCATGAGGATCTCCGTTCCCGTGAGCTCCTGGATCCGGTCGAGGTAGCGGCGCGCGGCGGCGGGGAGCTGGCTCATCTTGCGCGCCTTGCGCACGTCCTCGCTGAAGCCTTCCATCTCCTCGTACACCGGCTCGCAGGCCTCGAGCCGCTTCACGCTCGTCGGGAACTCGTCCGTCGTCTCGCCGCCCACGCGGTAGGCTACCGCGATCTTCACCGGATGGATCCCGGAGAGCACGTCGAGCTTGTTCAGCACGAATCCGTCGATGCCCGAGACGCGCACCGCGTAGCGCAGCGCGACGGCGTCGATCCACCCGCAGCGGCGCGGCCGGCCCGTTGTCGAGCCGAACTCCTGCCCCACCTGCTGCAGACGATTGCCCACCGCGTCGTGCAGCTCCGTCGGGAACGGCCCCGCGCCCACCCGAGTGGTGTAGGCCTTCGTGATGCCGACCACGGCGTCGATGCGCGTGGGGCCGATGCCGGTCCCCGTGCAGGCCCCGCCGGCGACGGTGCTGGAGGAGGTGACGTAGGGATAGGTGCCGTGGTCCACGTCGAGGAGCGCTCCCTGCGCTCCCTCGAAGAGGATCGAGCGGCCGTTCTTCTCGGCGCGGGCGAGCATGCAGGGGATGTCGTCCACGTGCCGGCGCAACCGCTCGCCGTAGGCGAAGTGGCGGTCGAGGATCTCCTCGGCGCGCAGCTCCTCCTTCCCGTAGAGTTTCGCGAGCAGCACGTTCTTCTCGGGCAGCGCCCGCGCGATCTTCTCGCTCAGCGTGTCCCGGTCGAGCAGATCGGCGAGGCGGATCCCCGTGCGGGCCGCCTTGTCCTCGTAGCAGGGGCCGATCCCGCGCCCGGTCGTGCCGATCTTCCCGCCGCCTCGCGATTCCTCCCGGGCGACGTCGAGCGCCCGGTGCCAGGGCATGATCACGTGGGCGGAGCCCGACAGCCGCAGGTCGCGATCGTCGGCCAGGAGAGCGCGCGCCTTGAGCGCGTCGATCTCCCGGAGGATCACCTCCGGGTCGATCACGACGCCCGGGCCGATGGCGCAGAGCTTTCCGGGATGCAGGATGCCGCTGGGGATGTGGTGGAGCACGGACTTCTCGCCGTCCACGACGAGCGTGTGGCCGGCGTTGTTGCCCCCCTGGAAGCGGGCGATCACCTCGGCGTCGGAGGAGAGGATGTCGACGACCTTCCCCTTCCCCTCGTCGCCCCACTGGGCGCCGATCACCACGACGTTCCTGGCCATGGTCCGCTCCGGCTCCGGGGGGACTACAGCTCGATCTGCTTCACGGAGATGATGTTGGGCAGCGCGGCGAATTTCCGGAGCACCTCGTCGGGCACCGGCTCGTCCACCTGGATCAGCGCGACGGCCTCGCGCTTCGGGGTGTCCAGCCCGAGCTGCATCCGCGCGATGTTGATCGCGTTGTTCCCCAGCAGCGTCCCGACGGCGCCCACGACGCCGGGTTTGTCCTGATTGTGCATCATGAGGATGTGGCCGCCCGCGTGGGCCTCCAGGTAGAAGTTGTCGATCCGCACGATGCGGGGATTGCTCCGGCCGAAGTTGGTCCCGCAGACGAGCCGCTGCCCCGATTTGCCGGAGACCCGCATGCGGATCAGGCTGGCGAAATCCCGCGACTCGCTCGTGCGACTCTCGACGATGTGCATCCCGCGCTCCCGGGCCAGGAACGGGGCGTTCACGACGTTCACCTTCTCGCCGAGAATCGGCGCGAGGAGGCCCTTCAGCCCGGCCGAGGTCACCGGCGTGAGAGCGTCGGTCTCGGCCAGCTCGCCGCAGTACTCGACGTGGAACTCCTCCACGCCTCCCTCGAAGGTCTGGGCGAGGAACCGGCCCAGTCGCTCCGCCAGCACTAAGTACGGCTGGAGCCGCGCGAGCATCTCGCGGGTGAGGCTCGGGACGTTGACCGCGTTCTTGATCGTCCCCGTGCCGAAGAACTCCACGAGCTGGCGCGCCACGGCCACGCTCACGTTCACCTGGGCCTCACCCGTGGAGGCGCCCAGGTGCGGCGTGCAGATCACCTCGTCCCGGCCCAGCAGCGGATTCTCGCCCGGCGGCTCCTTCTCCCAGACGTCCAGCGCCGCGCCGCCCACCTGCCCCTGATCGAGCGCCTTCAGGAGATCCCCTTCGTGGATGATCCCGCCCCGGGCCGCGTTCACGAGCAAGACACCCCGCTTCATCTTTCCGAAGGCCGCAGCGTCCAGCATGTGCTTCGTGTCCTTCGTGAGGGGCGTGTGGATGCTGATGAAGTCCGCGCGGGCGAACAGATCCTCCAGGCTCACCAGGGTGATTCCCTTCTGCTGCGCCACCTCGGCGGACATGTACGGATCGCAGGCCACGACGCTCATCTTGAGCCCGCGCGCCCGGTCCGCCACGATGGCGCCGATGTTCCCGATCCCGATGATGCCGAGTGTCTTGCCCGCCATCTCGGTGCCCATGAAGCGCTTCTTGTCCCACTTGCCCGCCTTCATCGACGCGGTGGCCTGTGGGATGCGCCGCGCCAGCGAGAGCAGCATCGCGATGGCGTGCTCCGCCGTGGTGACCGCGGAGCCCTCGGGGGTGTTCATCACGATGACGCCGTGGCGGCTGGCGGCATCGACGTCCACGTTGTCCACGCCGATTCCGGCCCGCCCGATCACCTCCAGCCCCGACGCCGCCTCGAGGAGATCCGCCGTCACCTTGGTGGCCGAGCGCACCACCAGGCCGTTGTAATCCCCGATGATCGCCTTGAGCGCGTCGGGGGCCAGGCCCGACTTCACCTCGACCTCGAGACCTTCCGCCGCATCGAGGATCCGAAGCCCCTCGTCGTCCAGGGGATCCGTGATCAGCACCCGCTTCGTCCCGCTCTTCGTCACGTCCGTGTCTCCACGTTCAAGAAACTGGGCCTAGAGCGCGAGCCGCTCCTGCGCCGCCTTGACCCCTTCGCCGAGCTTCACCGGGTAGCCAAGCGACTGCAGCGCCAGCTCCAGGGCCGCCATGGCCGTCACCACATCGAAGCGCGTGGCGTAGCCGAGGTGGGCTATCCGGAAGATCTTCCCCTTCATGTCCCCCTGCCCGCCCGCGATCGTGACGCCGAGCTGGTCGCGCAGGGTCTTCGTGATCTTGCCCGTGTCGATCCCGTCGGGGCCCTTGACCGCGGTGAGCGCGTTGGCGGGCGCCTTCGGCGCGAACAGCTCGAGCCCCAGGGCCGTGACCCCCGCGCGCGTGGCCGCGGCGAGCTTTGCGTGCCGCTCGAAGATCTGCGGGAGCGTCTCCTCCTTCATCATGCGCAGCGCCTCGCGCAGGCCGATGATGAGCGAGATCGCCGGCGTCCAGGCGGTCTGGTTCTTCACGATCGACTTGTGCTCCTTCTTCCACTGGAAGTAGTACTTCGGCAGATCCGACGTCTCGGCGCTCTTCCAGCAGCGCTCGGACACCGACGCGAAGGCGAGCCCCGGCGGGAGCATCAGCGCTTTCTGCGAGCCCGTGATCGCCACGTCGATCCCCCAGGCATCCACGGGGATATCCCACACGCCGATCCCCGTGATGCCGTCGCACACGGTGAGCGCGTCGGAGTTGGCGCGGACGGCCTCGACGATGGCCTTCACCGGGTGATCGACGCCGGTCGAGGTCTCGCAGGCCTGGA